>JAZRJF010000047.1:0-36639 GCA_045645665.1 Lachnospiraceae bacterium
TTGTACGGCATTTGCCCGGTGTGCTTTTGGGAAAATGACCCGTGGCAGGCGTCCGAACCCGACGAGGCGGGCGGCGCGAACTCCATCAGTCTTCGCAGTGCACAGCGCAATTTTGCGGAGTTCGGAGCTTGCGAGGAGCAGTTTGTTGAGGAGGTTAGAAAACCGTATGGCAAGGAGCTGTACGCAATCGTACCCATCGCTGCCATTCCGGAGCGCTTAGAAGAGGCAGCTCGATGGTTCCATGAGAAATGGGGCGTGCCGGTGGAGGCGTACGAAGAGAGCATGCGAGATGCCATGACGACAGAAGACGGAGTGCCCGATTGGTATGTCGCTGTGGACAGAGAGGGAACGATTATCGGCGGTGCCGGAATTATCGAAAACGATTTTCACGACCGACCGGACTTGGCACCTAATCTGTGTGCCTTGTATGTAGAACCGTCGCATCGTAAGCTCGGTATTGCGGGAGCGTTGCTTAACACGGCTTGTGAGGCAATGAAGGCGACCGGACGAGAGTGGTTGTACCTGATTACGAATCACACTGCATTTTACGAGCGCTATGGATGGGAGCATTATGACATGGTAAACGAAACCTATGCTGACACTGCCCGGATTTACCGGAAGAGATTATAGGAATCGCAGGTACATAATACGAACAAGAAATAACCCCGAATGTCGTACGGACTTTGACATTCGGGGTTTTTGTGCATTTTGCGGGTGATAAAACACTTTTGCATTTTCTCAAAATAACAGTTGACAAACCGGTAAATGTTCGGTATACTACACGAGGTGTCAAGAAAAAGACTTTACACATCGAAGGTCGGAGAGAGTACATGGAAGCACAGGTTCGTCCCAATTCAAAGAAGTCGGATGCGAAGGAATGGCTGCAGGAAGCGGTCACCTTGTCGATGTACTATGATTTTTACGGAGAGCTGCTCAGTGAGCATCATAAGACGATTTTCGAGGCTTACATATGGAATGATATGTCCTTGGCTGAGATTGCGGAGGAGTGCAGTCTGAGTCGTCAGGGTGTGTATGATATAGTGAAGCGCTGCAGCAAGAAGCTGCGCGATTATGAGGAAAAGCTGCATTTGGTTCAGCGTTTTCAGAGCATGAAGGAGCGAATTGCGGAGATTGATTCGCAAGCGCGTCAGATTTGCCGGGAGCCGGTAGAAGAGCCGGTGATTCGAAGTGCCGAGCGCATTTTCGAGCTGGCGGAGCAGGTTATGAAGGAGTTATAGGATGGCATTTGAAAGCTTATCGGATAAATTACAAAGCGTCTTTAAAGGTCTTAGAAGCAAGGGCCGTCTGACGGAAGCAGACGTTAAGGAAGCGCTTCGTGAGGTAAAGCTTGCACTGCTGGAGGCGGACGTTAACTTTAAGGTCGTAAAGCAGTTCATCAGTGCGGTTCAGGAGCGTGCGGTCGGTCAGGATGTACTGACAAGCCTTACTCCGGGACAGATGGTCATTAAGATCGTTAACGAAGAGATGATTCGTCTTATGGGCGATGAGACAACGGAGATTTCCTTTATCTCCGGAGATACTACCGTCATTATGATGTGCGGTCTTCAGGGTGCCGGTAAGACGACGATGACGGCGAAGCTGGCAGCGAAGTTTAAGGCAACCGGTAGAAAGCCGCTGTTGGTAGCGTGTGATATCTATCGTCCCGCGGCAATTGACCAGTTGAAGGTCAATGCGGAGAAGGTTGGAGTGCCCGTATTTGCGATGGGAACCGGTCACAATCCGGTCAACATTGCGAAGGCAGCATTGCAGCATGCGAAGAAGGAAGGCTGTAACGTCGTTATGATCGATACGGCAGGTCGTCTCCATATCGATGAAGAGTTGATGACCGAGCTTGCACAGATCAAAGAGGCTGTTGGTGTTCATCATACGATTTTGACCGTAGATGCTATGACCGGTCAGGACGTGTTGAACGTAGCGAATACATTTGAAGAGAAGATCGGTATTACCGGTGTGATTCTTACTAAGCTGGATGGCGATACAAGAGGTGGTGCGGCGCTTTCATTGCGTGCGGTTACCGGAAAGCCGATTTTGTACGTCGGTACCGGCGAGAAGCTGACGGACGTAGAGAAGTTCCATCCGGATCGTATGGCGTCCCGTATTCTCGGCATGGGCGATGTGCTGACCTTGATTGATAAGGTACAGGCTGAGGTCGATGAGGAGAAGGCGAAGGAGATGGAGAAGAAGCTTCGCAAGGCGGAGTTCGACTTCAACGACTTCTACGAGCAGATTCAGCAGATGAAGAAGATGGGCGGAATTAAGAGCATTTTGAGCATGATGCCCGGCATGAGCAGTCAGCTTGCGGGTGTGGATATCGACGACGATGCATTTAAGCAGACCGAAGCGATTATTTGCTCGATGACGAAGAAGGAGCGCACGAATCCCGAGATCATTACACCGCCGAGAAAGCGCAGAATTGCGGCCGGCGCAGGTGTGGAGATTGCGGCTGTGAATCGTCTGATAAAGCAGTACGAGCAGAGCAAGAAGATGATGAAGCAGATGTCCGGAATGATGGGCAAGAACGGCAGACGCAGAGGCGGCTTTAAGATGCCGTTCGGATTTTAGCGAATACGCTATAGATTGGGCTTTGCCCTTAATATAGACAGGAATGGAATACTATAAGGAGGTGAATATACAATGGCAGTAAAGATTCGTTTGAGAAGAATGGGACAGAAGAAGGCTCCGTTCTACAGAGTTATCGTAGCAGACGAGAGATCCCCCAGAGATGGTAGATTCGTTGCGGAGATCGGTACCTATGATCCTACGAAGGAGCCCACGGCTTTCAGCGTAGATGAGGAGGCTGCAAAGAAGTGGTTGGCAAATGGTGCTCAGCCTACAGAAACCGTTGCTAGATTGTTCAAGCAGGCCGGTATCCAGAAGTAATCGGAGGTAGATGCAATGAAAGAGTTAGTGGAAATCATCGCTAAGTCCCTGGTTACACGTCCTGACCAGGTTGTTGTTACCGAGACTGAATCCGAAGATAATGTTCTGGTGGAGTTACGTGTAGCTCCCGAGGATATGGGAAAGGTTATCGGAAAGCAGGGTCGTATTGCTAAGGCTATCCGTACGGTTGTAAAGGTTGCAGCGACGAAAGAGGATAAGAAGGTTGTTGTAGATATTCTGCAGTAATGTTTGCTGGCTGTTGGACTGAGTGTGCAACAGCCTTTTCCTTATCGTTGGCGCGTGCATTTGGAGGGGCGATGGAAGGATTATTACGAGTAGGCGTATTCGCAAATACGCATGGTATCAAAGGTGAAATTAAGGTCTTCCCGACGACGGAGGACGTGAATCGATTTTATAAAGGACTGCCGCTTTTGCTGGACACCGGCAAGGACTACATGGAGCTTGAGGTGGCGAGCGTGAAGCATTTTAAGAACATGGTCATCCTCGGCTTCCGCGGAATTCAGTCCATCAACGATATTGAACGCTACAAGGGAAGAGATCTCTATGTAACACGTGAAAATGCGATTCCCTTGGAGGAGAACGAATACTACATCAGCGACGTCATCGGTGCCGCTGTCGTAACGGAGGAGGGCGAGAGCCTCGGAGTACTGAAGGAAGTGCTTCAGACCGGCGCAAATGACGTGTATGTCATCACACTGGCGAACGGCAAGGAGGTTTTGTTCCCTGTGATTCCGGACTGCGTGAAGGATGTTGATGTTGAGAACAAGAAGATTATCGTACATGTGATGAAAGGGCTTATGGAATGAAATTTTACGTGATGACATTATTCCCTGAGATGATCGAGGACGGTTTGCATACGAGCATTTTGGGCCGCGCTATGGATGCGGGAATTATCGACCTTGAGGTTGTGAACATCCGCGATTATTCGTTGGACAAGCACGGTCGTGTGGACGATTATCCGTATGGCGGAGGCGCAGGCATGGTAATGGCCGCAGATCCGATTGCCAGAGCATTTGATGCAATCTGCCAGAAGAGAATTATGCGTTCCCGTCCCAGAGTGGTGTATTTGACGCCGCAGGGCAAGACGTTTTCGCAGGGAATGGCGAAGGAATATGCCGAAGAGGCGGACATCATCTTTTTGTGTGGTCACTACGAGGGTGTTGACGAGCGCGTGCTCGAAAGCATCGTGACCGACTATGTATCGATCGGTGATTACGTGCTGTCGGGTGGTGAGCTTCCGGCAATGGTTATGATCGATGCGATTTCTCGTATGGTTCCCGGCGTTCTTACGAACCAGGAGAGCGGGGAGTCGGAGAGCTTCGAGGGCAATTTGCTTGAGTACCCGCAGTACACAAGACCTGAGGTGTGGAATGACATGCCGGTGCCTGAGGTGCTTTTGAGCGGACACCATGCAAAGATTCATGAGTGGCGTAGAGAACAGTCGATTAAACGTACATTAGAGAATCGTCCGGACCTACTGGAGGGCGCTGAGCTGACGAAGAAGGAGCAGCAGTATCTGAAGCGGCTACAGGAGGAAAAGGCGGCGCTTGAGGCGTTGATTGCAAAGGTTAGCGGTGGCGAAGCTTAACTGCATAGAATTGTTCGAATATCATAAAAATAGTACTTGCATTTTCACAATGCGTATGTTATAATTTTGTTTCGTGAGACGCGGTGTTCCGCTGTGCCCATTGGCAGAATGAAGATCGTAATATATTTAGGAGGTCATGAAAGATGACGAATAGTGAGTACATTAAGAGTTTGGAAGCAGAGCAGCTTAAGGCTTCCGTAGACGCCTTCAACGTAGGTGATACGGTACGTGTAGCTTCCAAGGTAAAGGAAGGAAATCGTGAGAGAACTCAGATTTTCGAAGGTGTTTGCATTAAGAGACAGAACGGTGGAGTTCATGAGACCTTTACGGTACGTAAGAGTTCCAACGGATGTGGCGTAGAGAAGACTTGGCCGCTTCACTCTCCGGTAGTAGAGAGCGTTACGGTTATCCGTCGCGGTAAGGTACGTAGAGCTAAGCTTAACTACCTTCGTGACAGAGTTGGTAAGGCTGCTAAGGTTAAGGAGCTTGTTCGCTAATTGAATTGATGAGCACATCTATGGGATATCCATTTCGGTGGATATCCCGTTTTTTCTGTTGGAATTCGGGGCAGAATCTGTTACAATGGAAGAAGTGGTGCCGTGAGCAAATGCGGCACGGTTTCAGAAGACAGTGCAGTGCTTGGTGCGGCACGGTTGGGAGGCAGTTATGGCGGAACGCTACGATTATACACATGCGGAGCGAAAAGAAAAGATTTTGCGCATTCTCCTTGCGATAGCGACGTGGACGCTGTCTGTAGCGGCGGTCATTGCGCTTGCGTATGGCATTGTACGCATTTCCCTTGAAAAGACGACGTTGGTAGATGCTTCGATGGAGCCGACGCTGTTGGCCGGTGATGAGATTCTCATCGATACGCTTACGTATCGAGTTAGAAAGCCGAAGCGATTTGAGGTCGTTGTATTTCAGCAGGGCGATGAGGAGCATAGCTTTTATAACATTAAGCGAATTATCGGTCTTCCCGGCGAGACGGTACAGATTCTCGAGGGAGAGGTGTATATCAACGGAGAATGTCTTACAGAGAAGAACAACGTAGATGCGATGCTGTTGCCCGGCTTGGCCAATTACGAGATTCATCTGGAGGATGACGAGTATTTTGTGCTTGGCGATGCCCGTAACAATTCGGAGGACAGCCGATACGCTACGGTAGGCAATGTGAGCGAGGAGGATTTGATCGGTCGCGCGTGGATTCGACTGAACAAATTCGGTATGGTTAACAGCATGAATCGTAAGGAGTAAGGAGATAGTATGCAGTATCAATGGTATCCCGGACATATGGCGAAGGCAAAGCGTCAGATGCAGGAAGACATGAAGCTAATCGATGTAGTGGTTGAGCTCGTAGACGCAAGAATCCCGTATTCGAGCAAGAACCCGGACATCGACAAGATAGCGGGCGGAAAGGCGCGCGTGCTTTTATTGAATAAGTCGGACATGGCGGATCCGAAAGTGACGGCCATGTGGAAGAACTGGTATGAGGAAAAGGGCTTTTTTGTGGCACTTGTGAACTCCAGAAGCGGTAGCGGCATTAAGACGGTACAGGAATGCATCATGGAGGCGTGCAAGGAGAAGCTGGAGAGAGATCGCAGACGCGGTATTATGAACAGACCGGTGCGTGCGATGATCGTCGGCATTCCGAATGTGGGCAAATCGACCTTTATCAATAGCTATGCCGGCAAGGCCGCCGCTAAGACGGGCAATAAGCCGGGTGTTACGAAGGGAAAGCAGTGGATCCGTCTCAATAAGAACGTAGAGCTGCTCGATACGCCGGGCATTTTGTGGCCGAAATTCGACTCTGTCGAGATCGGTAAGAGAATTTCTTGGATCGGTTCCATCAACGATGAGATTTTGGTGACGACCGAGATGGCGGGAGATTTGCTTTGTTACTTGGCAGACCATTATTCCGGAGCGCTTACCGCAAAGTACGGCATTGAAGAGGCGACCGAAGAGAGTGAGCAAAGAGGTTATGTTCTGCTTGAGAGAATCGCGACCAAGCGCGGCTGCCTTAGAAAGGGTGGCGAGCTGGACTATGAGCGAGCTTCCAAGCTGGTAATGGATGATTTCCGCGGCGTTAAGATCGGAGCAATCAGTCTGGAACGTCCGGGTGAGGTATAGAGGAGAAACGTATGGGAAAGAGCATACAGCAGATACAGGCAGAGCTTAAGAGCTGCGCACCCGAGCATTTGCCGGAGTGCATTGCGCAATATGCAGACGATGAACGTGCCGGTGTGCAGAAGGCATTAGAGCAGGCCGGTAAGCGTATGCTTGCATATGAGAAGGAGCTGGATCGTATTGAGACGATGAAGCACTATGAGAAGCTTTATACGAATCGACAGTTCATCGGAGGCGTAGACGAGGTCGGTAGAGGACCGCTTGCAGGGCCGGTAGTGGCTTGCTGTGTGATTCTGCCGAAGGACTGCGACATTTTGTACTTAAATGATTCCAAGCAGCTCTCCGCCAAGAAGCGTGAGCAGCTGTATGATGAGATTATGGAGAAGGCGGTTTCCGTCGGAATCGGCGTGGTGTCACACGAGGTGATCGACGAGAGAAACATTTTGCAGGCAACGTATCAGGCAATGCGCGATGCAATCGATAAGATGCCCGTAAAGCCGGATCAGCTGCTCGTTGATGCGGTTACGATTCCCGAGATTGATATTCCGCAGCGAGGCATTATCGGCGGAGACGGTAAGAGCATTAGCATCGCCGCGGCGAGTATTGTTGCTAAGGTTACGAGAGATCGTATGATGGAGGATTTCGATAAGGAATATCCCGAGTATCGATTTGCGTCCAACAAGGGCTATGGAAGCGCGGAGCACATTCAGGCATTGCGCAGCGTCGGTCCGTGTCCGATTCACAGACGTAGCTTTATCGGCAATTTGATTTAGTAAGATGCTATGAACAAACGAAGTATTGGCAACATAACCGAGGCGCGTGCTTCGGAATATTTAGAGGCGCAAGGCTGCACGATTCTCGAGAGAAATTATCGGTGCAAGCTCGGCGAGCTGGACATTGTGGCGAAGGACGGTGACGAGCTTGTGTTCGTTGAGGTCAAATATCGCCGCTCTGAGCGTTACGGCCTTCCCGAGCAAGCGGTGAATCGAACGAAGCAGGCGAATATGCGTCGTGTGGCTTCGTGGTATTTGGCGGAACATCGGCTGTCGGAGGATATGCCGATGCGTTTTGATGTCATCGCCATCGACTCGGAGGAGCTGCGGTGGTATCGCAATGCATTTTAACGCAGAGGGGCAGCGATGGTATCGCAATGCATTTTGATTGGTATTGAGGAGGAACGATGAGTACAAGGCTTGAACAAGCAGAGCTTCATCTGGAGAAGAGGACACCGTACGTGTCCTTTCCGTCGTTATCCGCATTTTCCGAGCTTAGGCACGGATTTTCAACGAGATTGATGGGAGTCAGCAAAGGCATGTATAGTTCCATGAATCTCGGACTCGGCAGAGGCGATTCCGACGAGTGCGTACACGAGAATTATCGTCGTATCTGTGCATCGATGGACATTCCCGTGGAGTCGCTCGTGTTTTCCAAGCAGACGCATAAGGCAAATGTGCGACGTGTGACGGCAGAGGACTGCGGCATCGGCTTGTTTCGTCCGATTCCGTATGACGACGTGGATGCGCATATGACGAATGAGCCGGGCGTGGCTCTTGTGATTTTCGGTTCGGACTGTGTGCCGATCTACCTGTATGACCCGGTGCAGCGAGTGATTGCGCTTTGTCACGGTGGCTGGCGCGGAACGGTTGCTCGCATTGCGGCGAAGACGGTGGAAGCGATGGGCGAGACGTACGGAACGAAAGCGAGCGATGTTGTGGCGGTCATCGGGCCGTCCATCTGTAGAGATTGCTTCGAAATCGGAGATGAGGTGGCGCAGGAATTCGAGGCTGCATTTGGGGCCGAGGAGACAGCTATGAGTGCTGCTCGGAGCGATAAACGCTTACCGATTTTGAAGCGATATGGGGAGCGTTATCACGCCGATCTTTGGGAGGCAAATGCGGTGGCACTCGAGGAGTGCGGAGTGCTTCGCGCGAACATTCATAAGTCAGAGCTGTGTACGATGTGTCGTCAGGAGCTGTTCTTTTCGCATCGTGGTTCCGGCGGGAGACGCGGAAGCAACGCGGGATTTTTGATGCTGGCAAAGTAATAGGGAGGACCGAGTTTTGCACGAACATAAGATTATTGATGTATTACCGATGAGTCCGGCTCAGGCTGCAGGCATTGCAGTAGGCGATGTGCTTCTGGCGTTGAACCATAAGCCGGTGCGCGATATTCTCGATTATCATTACGAGGAGGAGGATGCGCAGGTCGCTGTAACAGTGCGACGTGCGGATGGCTCGACGGTCGATTTGACGATTGAAAAGGACGAGGGAGAAGAGCTCGGTCTTGTCTTCGCGGAATCGCTGATGGACGATTACCAGTCGTGTAGAAACGGCTGTATCTTTTGCTTTATCGATCAGATGCCGCCCGGGATGCGCGACACGCTGTATTTCAAGGATGACGACACGAGATTGTCCTTTTTGCAGGGCAATTATGTGACGCTTACGAACATTAGTGAGGAGGAGCTGGAGCGCATTTGCTATTACAAGCTTTCTCCGATGAACATATCGGTTCATACGATGAACCCGGAGCTTCGTTGTAAGATGCTGAACAACCGATTTGCGGGCGAGATTACGCGCAAGCTGAGACGTCTGAAGGAAGCCGGCATTACGATGAACGGTCAGATTGTGCTTGTGAAGGGTGTCAATGACGGCGAGGAGCTGGAGCGGACGATTCACGATTTGACGGAGTTCATGCCGAATATGCAGAGCTTGAGTGTGGTGCCGGTCGGTATTACGAAATATCGCGACGGACTGTACCCGCTTGAACCGTTTGGCAAAGAGGATGCAAAGCAGGTGCTTGAGCGAATTCATCGTTGGCAGGCAATCTGCATGCAGCATTTTGATACGCGCTTTGTATATGCGAGTGACGAATGGTATATCCTTGCCGGTGAGGAGCTTCCGAGTGAGGATTCCTATGAGGGGTATCTGCAGCTTGAAAATGGCGTCGGTATGGTGCGCTCGCTCATTACCGAGGTGGAGGAGTCGCTTGCGGATATCGTGGGCGATGACCGTGAACGTAGCATTTCCGTTGTGACTGCAGAGCTGGCATCTCCGTATATTCATCGTCTATGTGAGGCGGTGACACGCGTATTTCCGAACATTCATGCCGAAGTGCATACTATCCGAAACGATTTCTTCGGAGAGACGATTACAGTGTCAGGATTGTTGACCGGACAGGATATCCTTGCACAGCTAACAGGTAAGAAGCTCGGCGAACGGTTGCTGCTTCCCGTGAATCTGCTTCGAAGCGGCGAGGACGTTTTGCTCGACGATATTTCCGTGAGTGACATTGAAAATGCTTTACAAACGAGGGTCCGTATTGTACAATCTATGGGACAAGACTTTGTAGACGCGATGTTAGAGTAGACAGGTGTCTGTGTTCTTACAGACACGTTAGGAGAGAGAAAGATTATGAGTAAACCGATTGTTGCTATAGTTGGTCGTCCGAACGTTGGAAAGTCGACGCTTTTCAATGCCTTGGCCGGCGAACGAATCAGCATTGTGAAGGATACTCCCGGTGTCACGAGAGACCGTATATACGCGGATGTTACGTGGCTGAATTATTCCTTTACAATGGTAGATACCGGTGGTATTGAGCCGGAGAGCAAGGATGCGATGCTGCGTCATATGCGTGAGCAGGCGGAGATTGCAATTGCTTCTGCTGATGTTATCGTGTTTTTGGTGGATGTACGTCAAGGCTTAGTCGATGCAGACAATAAGGTTGCGGATATGCTGCGCCGTTCCGGAAAGCCGGTCATTTTGGCGGTGAATAAGGTGGATAGCTTCGAGAAGTTCATGCCCGACGTATATGAATTTTATAATTTGGGACTCGGCGATCCGTTCCCGATTTCCGCGGTTTCCATGCTCGGCTTCGGCGATTTGCTCGATGAGGTCGTTAAGCTGTTTCCGGAAGGCTCGTTGGAAGAGGTGGAAGATACGAGACCGCGTATTGCGATTGTCGGCAAGCCGAACGTAGGTAAGTCGTCTATCGTCAATCGCTTGCTCGGTGAGAACCGTGTTATCGTATCGGATATTGCAGGAACGACAAGAGATGCCGTGGATACGACCGTGAAGTACAACGGTAAGGAATATGTCTTTATCGATACGGCCGGACTTCGTAGAAAGAGCAAGATCAAAGAAGAGCTCGAGCGCTTTAGTATCATTCGTACCGTAAGCGCTGTAGAACGTGCGGATGTTGCCGTTATCGTTATCGATGCCGGCGAGGGCGTTACGGAGCAGGATGCTAAGATTGCGGGAATCGCACACGATCGCGGCAAGGGCATTATCGTGGCCGTGAACAAGTGGGATTCGATTGAAAAGGACGACAAGACAATCTATCGTCATCAGGAGCGCGTTCGCGAGATTTTGTCCTTCATGCCTTATGCGGATATTATCTTCATCTCGGCATTGACCGGACAGCGTATGACGAAGCTGTTTGATGAGATCGAAAAGGTTATCGAGAATCAGAATAAGCGTATCGGCACCGGTGTCTTGAACGAGATTATGATGGAGGCAACGACTTTGCAGCAGCCGCCGTCGGATAAGGGTAAGCGTCTGAAGCTGTATTACATTACGCAGGTTTCCGTGAAGCCGCCGACCTTTGTTATCTTCGTGAATGACAAGGAATTGATGCACTTTTCCTATACGAGATATATTGAGAATAAGATCCGCGAGGCATTTGGCTTCGACGGCACGTCGCTGAAGTTTATTATTCGAGAGAGACGTGAAGACAAATAACGAAATGAGGACTGTTTTGAGATGACGATAAAGGTGATTCTTTGCTTGCTTGTCGGCTACTTTTGCGGGGCGTTTTCAACCGCTTATGTGGTAGGAGCAACCAAGCATATGGATATCCGCAATTACGGAAGTGGCAATGCGGGAACGACCAATGCGATTCGTACGCTTGGCAAGAAGCTTGGTTTGCTTGTATTTGCGGGCGACTTTTTGAAGGTGTTGGTACCGACTCTGATTGTTCGTTTTGTTGTATTCGGCGGACAGCCGTATGCTCACTTGATGTGCTTGCTTACCGGCCTCGGCGCGGTAATCGGCCACTGCTTCCCGGTGTGGTTGCGCTTTAAGGGTGGAAAGGGTATTGCGGTAACTGCGGGTGCGATGGTTAGCAGTGACGTGATGAATCTGATATTCCTCCCGGCATTTTTCTTGATTGTATTTATCACGAAATATGTATCGCTCGGCTCGATCTTTGTAGTAACGGTATTTCCGATTTTTACGGCGCTTCGTTTTTACGGGGAACCGTACTATTGGCAGATGATTCTCGTATGCTGTTTGTATACGGTTTCGGGCATTTACATGCATCGAGCGAATATTAAGCGTCTTATGAACGGAACCGAGAACAAGATCGGTCACCGTGTGAAGATAGAGGAGAGTTCGAACAATAATTCAGCGTCTGACGCGGAAGGGGATTGTAATGAGTAAGATTAGTGTTTTAGGTGCGGGAACGTGGGGAACCGCATTGGCGATACAATTGGCGGCAAATGCTCACGAGGTTACGCTTTGGTCTGCGCTCGAGCGTGAGATTGCGTTGCTTTCGGCTGACCGTACGAAGGTTCCGAACCTTCCCGGAGCGGTGCTTCCGGAGAACATTTCACTGACTACGGATTTGAAAGAGGCATGCACCGATAAGGAGCTGCTCGTATTCGCTGTGGCATCTCCGTTTGTGCGTGAGACGGCACGTAAGGTTGCTACATTTGTTCCCGAGGGACAGCGTATTGTTAATGTCGGCAAGGGTATTGAGGCTGCGACGATGATGACTTTGACGGAGATTATCGCAGATGAGATTCCGGGTGCGGATGTTGCGGTTATGTCGGGACCGAGCCATGCGGAAGAGGTTAGCCGCGGAATTCCTACGGTTGTTGTAGTCGGTGCAAAGAATGCGAAGACGGCTACATACATTCAGGAAGCGTTTATGACGGAGTTTTTCCGTATCTACACGAGTGATGATGTGCTCGGCATTGAGCTTGGCGGATCGCTTAAGAATGTTATCGCACTTGCTGCGGGTGTTATCGACGGACTCGGACTCGGAGACAACACGAAGGCAGCCCTTATGACGCGTGGAATCGCTGAAATCAGCCGTTTGGGCGTTAAGATGGGTGGAAGACCGGAGACGTTCTCCGGATTGTCCGGTGTAGGCGATTTGATCGTTACCTGTACGAGTAGCCACAGCCGTAACCACAACGCCGGTTATTTGATCGGTAAGGGCTATACGATGCAGGAGGCTATGGACGAGGTAAAGCAGGTTGTGGAGGGCGTTCATTGTGCTAAGGCCGCACTTGCATTGTCACAGAAGTACGGAATCGACATGCCGATTGTTGAGGAGATTAACAAGGTATTGTTTGAAGGCAAGACGGCAAAGTCGGCGCTGAGCGACTTGTTTATGAGAGAGCCGAAGGGCGAGATATAAGCTTTTCTTAAGAGGTTCGGCGACCGTAATATAGGATTCATCAAGATAGAACGGGATTTTCCTGTTCTATCTTTTTTTGTTTCGCATACCCTATAGCGTATCGGTAAGGGGGTAGGACATGAATCAGTATCAACTGTATCAGGATATACAAGCAAGAACCGGTGGCGAGGTGTATATGGCCGTTGTAGGCCCGGTGCGGACCGGTAAATCCACATTTGTACGCAGACTGATGGAAATGCTCGTATTTCCGAACATTTCGGACCAAGATGCGGCAGAGCTAACGGATCAGCTTCCCGTCAGTGGCTCCGGAAAAACAATCACGACGGTAGAACCGAAATTCATACCGAAGCAGGCGGTGACAATCTATCCGGGCGGAGAGGAGTCGGGATTTTCTCTTAAGGTTCGCTTTATTGACTGCGTCGGCTATATGGTAGATGGTGCAAGCGGACATATGGAGGACGGCGAGGAACGAATGGTACGTACGCCCTGGAGCGAAGAGGAGATGCCGTTTTCGAAGGCGGGCGATATCGGAACGGGAAAGGTTATCTTCGAGCATTCGACAATCGGTGTTGTGATGACGACCGACGGCAGCTTCGGAGACATTCCGAGAGACAATTATGTGGAGGCCGAGGAACGCACGGTTCGAGAACTGAAGAGCACCGGAAAGCCACATTTGATGATTTTGAATACGAATCGACCGCTCAGCAAGGACACAAAGCGTCTTGCCGAGGAGTTGGAGAAGAAGTATGGCATCGTAGTGCTTCCGATGAATTGTGAGCAAATGCGTGCCGAGGACGTAGAAAGACTGTTTGCATCTGTTCTGCAGGTGTTCCCAATCGGAGAGATTGCATTTTACATGCCGAAATGGATGAGCATTCTTTCCGAGGAAGAGGAGCTTTTGAAGCAGCTCTACGCGGAGGTCGGAGCATTTGTCTCGGAAATGCAGCTTATGCGCGATGTACGGCCTCATTTCGAGCCGTGCCGCCATGAGAAAATCAAAGGCTTTCGAATTGAGGAGAGTAATCTGCAAAGCGGTCACGTTCGTGTCACGATCGAGATGGAGGAGAGCTGTTATTACGAGATTCTCAGCCGTATAGTCGGCGAGGAGATTACGGACGAATACCGTTTCATGAAGATTCTGAAGGAGCTGGCGCAGATGAAGGGCGAATACGCTAAAATGCAGGATGCGTGGAGCAATGTACGGCAAAACGGCTATGGCGTCGTAAGTCCGAGACGCGAGGAGATTATCCTAGAGGAGCCGGAGCTGATTCATCAGGGTAGCCGCTTCGGTATTAAGATTCGCGCACTTGCACCGAGCGTTCAGATGATTCGTGCGGAGATTTCTACGGAGATTGCGCCGATTGTCGGTAGCGAGGAGCAGGCGGAGGAGTTGATTCAGTATTTGATTTCTTTGCAAAAGGAAAATGCGGAGGCTGTATGGGATACGAACATCTTCGGTAAGACGATGGGACAGATGGTCGAGGACGGAATTTCAAACAAAATCTCTAGACTTACGGAGGACAGTCAGCGTAAGCTTCAAGAGTCGATGCAGAAGATTATCAACGAAAGCAATGGTGGTTTGGTATGTTTCATTATCTGAAAAATGTTCTACATCTGTCTTACAAAAATGTTACATGACGATTTGCGCGGAAGGGTGGAAAGGAATTGAAAAACGCTCATTCTTCCGCGTGTTTTGCAATGAAATCGGGCATATAGACGCCTAAAGTGGAGAGTTTTTCACTGTATTAGACCAAAAAGGGGTTGACAAAGATATTACGAAATGTTATGATTTGAAACGAAATCGTAACAATTTCGTAATAAATCAAGAGGTACAAGCATTACTTATGGGGCTTATTAAGAAGCATTTAGTCAAAATTGAAATAGTAACCGCGCTGCTTTTGGTCGGTGCATTGTTCATTCGTTTCGATGGCAAAGCACAGTATGATAACGGCGTATTGGATACACAGCATCGCATTCCGACGGCGATTGTGGTCGGTGGTCCGAACGAATCCGGAAAGCCGGGCGACAAGGACGAGGTTAAAGTACAGGTGCTTGGTACAAGTACTAGTGCGGGAAGTCTGCTGGAGGGTCTGTTCGGTTCTCAGGACGTTGAGATTTCCGATGATACGATGGACCGCTATGAGGCTGCGCTTGAGTATGACATTCCGGAGAACATCGCATTTGCCAATGTCAACGAGTCGTTGAGCGTTCGTAAGAGTGCGAACGGAGAGAGCGAGCAGATCGGTATTATGTATCCGGGCAATTATTGCATCGTGGAAAGCGTCGATGGAGAGTGGGCAAAGATTACGACCGGTTCCGTTAAGGGATATTGTCGTGTGAAGTACCTGATTCGCGGTGATGAAGCGGTGGAATATGCGAAGAAGCATGTAAAATGCACTGTGAAGACGACCGGAAATGCGAATATTCGTTCCGGCGCAACGACGCAGGAGGACAATATCATTACGACCGTGACTCCGGGAAAAGAGTTTTCGGTGACCAATGCGGTTGTATTTTCGAAGGATCCTACGACTCCGTTCTTTGTAGAGATTTCTTACGAGGGTAAGACGGCGTATCTTGCGATGAGCCTTGCAAAACTGAATTACACCTGGACTGCAGGCAAGACGTACAAGGCTCCGGTAAAGGTAGAGGTTCAGAGTCAGACTACGACGGATAAGAATAACCAGGCAAACGGTGGTAGCAACGGCACGACGAAGCCGCAGGGCAATACTTCGGCTATTCGTAGCGAGATTGTCGCACAGGCTAAGAAGGCACTCGGCGTGAAGTATGTGTACGGCGGCAACAGCCTTTCGAGCGGTGTGGATTGTTCCGGCTTTATTCATGCGGTATTTAAGGCGGCGGGAGCCGATGTCATCTATAGCATGCCTCGTTCGTCAAATCCGATGTCTAAGTCTACTCTCGGAAAGAAGATTACATTTGCCGAGGCGAAGCCGGGCGATTTGATGTTCTACGGAAGCGGCGGAAAGACGACGGTAGACCACGTGGCTATCTACATCGGCGACGGCAAGATCATTCATGCCAGCTCGGTGGACAAGAAGGTGTTGATCGAGGATTGGGATTATCGTATTCCGCTCGTGATTCGCAATTTTATCGGATAATAATCCATTTAAAACAAATACCATATCTCCCTTAGGCTGTGGCTTGTGCCACAGCCTATTTTTGTGCGGAACTTGTTCGTGCATTTGTCTACGGGGTATGGTATAATGAATTGCATAGTGAGCTGACGCAAAATGCTTTGAGACGCAAGCTCGTGCATGATTCTGCAGAGGTGTTTGGGAGGATGAACGATGACTAAGCCGAAGATGATAATATTCGATTACGGAGATACGCTTTTGTACGAGAAGGGCCGTGACTTTTTGGCCGGAGAACGAGAGGTTTTTAAGCACGTTGTTACGAATCGGAGCGGTGCTACTCCGGAGGAGGTTTGTCAGTTTGGACTCGATTGCTTTGCGGAGTTTCAGAAGGCCAGAAGCCAAGGCCTTGAGATTCACGAATGGAACGGCATGAAGCTGAAGTACGAATGGTTCGGAATCGAGCTTGATATTTCGTACGAAGAGGCAGAGCAGATTGTATGGGACATCGCTTCGCCGAAGGGTGTGATGCCGTATGCTTCGGAGATGCTTGATTATTTGCATGAGCAGGGCATTCGCACCGGTGTCATCAGTAACATCGGTTGGTCGGGTCCCGCACTCACGAATCGAATGAATCGCATGTTTCCGAACAATCATTTTGAGTTCGTGTTGACGTCCAGTGAATATGCGTTTCGCAAGCCCAATCCGATGATATTTGAGTTGGCACTTCGAAAAGCCGGGCTTTCGGCAAATGAGGTGTGGTTTTGCGGCGACAATGTGAAGGCCGATGTACACGGTGCCGCAAGTGCCGGAATCTTTCCGGTGTGGTATCAGGGTAAGGCAGAGGACAATCCGTTTTCTTTGAAGGCGCAGGCCGAGCCGGAGGTGGATTTCCTTCGCATTGAGGACTGGAGAGAGCTGATAGAAACGTTGAAGGAGCTGTAGAGCGATGACAAGATACATTCCCGAGCAGATTCGAGCAGTTGTCGGTGATATGCCGTACGAGGTGGACGATATGGGATGCTCCGGCGCTGCGGTGCTGACATACGACGAGTATGTCTTAAAGATTGAGACTTGGAACGAGGGCTGGGACAAGACAGTGCAAATGATGCGCTGGCTTCAAGACAGACTGCCTTCGCCGAAGGTAGTCTGTGCCGTACACGAAGGCGACAAGGGGTATTTGCTCATGTCCCGTATTGAGGGAAGGATGGCGGTCGATAAGTATTACCTCGAGCGGCCTGAGGAGTTGGCAGAGCATTTGGCCGAAGCGATGCATATGCTTTGGTCTGTAGATATTACGGATTGCCCGCGAGTGCGCGATTTGGATACGGAGCTTGCGGAGGGCGCGTACCGGGTGGAGCATCGTTTGGTTGACTTGGATAATGCGGAGCCGACGACGTTCGGAGAGAACGGAGAGTTTCAGGGTCCCGAGCATTTGCTCGAATGGCTTCGCGACAATCGTCCGGAATGTGAGCCGGTGTTGTCTCACGGTGACCTATGCTTGCCAAATGTCTTTTTCAAAGACGGTAAGGTGAGTGGATTTATTGACCTCGGTGATGCCGGAATCGGCGACCGTTGGAGGGACATCGCACTTTGTTATCGTAGCTTTAAGCACAATATGGACGGTACCTTCGGTGACAGGGTATATGACGGCTTTACGCCGGAGCTTTTGTTCGAAAAGCTGGGCATCGAACCGAACTGGGAGAAGCTTAGATATTACATACTGTTGGACGAATTGTTTTAAGAAAGGGGTTTCACATGAACGATTTTTTTGAAGTGGTAAAGGAACGTACAAGCTATCGTGGAGATTATTACGGAGAGAGAATTCCGCGCGGCGATTTGGTGAAGATTATGGAGGCGGGACTTGCGGCGCCGTCCGGCTGTAACCAGCAGACGACTTCGTTGATTGCGGTCGATGACGGAGAGCTTTTGAAGCAGATTAAGAGCCTTTTCCTTCGTCCGATTGCGATGTCCGCACCGGCATTTATCTGCGTCCTGACGAAAGAGACGCCGACCTTTAAGGGCAAATCCTATCACGTGCAGGACTATTCCGCGGCAATTCAAAATATGCTTTTGGCAATCAAGGCACTCGGCTACGACAGCTGCTGGTATGAAGGCTATGTGACGGATGAAAATCGCATCGGTGATCAGGTCGCCGGAATACTCGGTGTTCCGGAGGATATGGAGCTTGTATGCATTCTGCCGGTCGGTGTTGCATCACAGGGAACGAGATACGTGGAAAAGAAGCCTTTTGAGGAGCGCGCGTGGTTTAACGGCTACGAGAACAGAGAATAGAAGGATTGATTTTCGGCGCATTTCAAAGTATAATATTTTCGTTGCATTACGCTGCCTTGTACGGTGGTTTTTCATAGAACGATTGCAAGGCAAATGCGATGCAAGGAATAGGATTTTACGCGTGTATTGGAGGAATCTATGAGCTATGAGTACATTTGGCTCGGCTATCCGCTGAGCGATGCGACATCCGGCGAAAAAGTCGACGTATCGGCTCTGCCGGAGGATGCGATTAGAACAAGCATTGAGCGTGAGCTTGTGAGCTTTTCCGAGCAAAAGCCGCAGCTTCGTGTTACGTGTCGCACGGATGCGACGTTGCAGGAAGAGGCATATCGGATTTGTAAGGATGGCGAGAGCATTACGATTGTCGGCGGCTCGAACCGTGGTGTGCTGTACGGAGCATTTTCCGTGATATTCAAGGAGCGACGCGGTGTAGAGTGGACGGAGGAATATGAAGCTCCGACCAATCCGCTTCGTATGCAGAATCATTGGGACAACATGGACGGTAGCATCGAGAGAGGCTATTCCGGCTTGTCGTTCTTTTTCAAGGACAAAAAGGTGCTTGTTGACGATCGTACGTGGCAGTATGCAAGACTTTGCGCGAGCGTCGGCATCAACGGTGTTGTGCTGAACAATGTAAATGTGCGAGATAAAGCCACTTGGCTGATCGACGACGAGTATTTGCCGAGAGTGCGTGAGATTGCGGATATCTTTGCCGCATACGGAATCAAGACGTTTCTCAGCGTGAATTTTGCCGCTCCGATGGATATCGGGGGATTGCCGGTTTCGGATCCGCTCGATGAAGACGTTCGAGCATTTTGGAAGGAACGCGCGGCTATCATCTACAATGCGGTGCCTGGCTTTGGCGGCTTTCTCGTTAAGGCGGATTCAGAGGGACGCCCCGGACCGTTTACGTACGGAAGAACGCATGCGGACGGAGCGAATATGCTTGCGGAGGCAATTAAGCCGTATGGTGGAATCGTCATTTGGCGATGCTTTGTATATAACTGCACACAGGATTGGCGTGACACAAAGACGGATCGTGCGAGAGCGGGCTATGATCATTTTGCTCCGCAGGACGGAAGCTTTGCGGACAACGTTATATTGCAGATCAAAAACGGTCCGATGGACTTTCAGGTGCGCGAGCCCGTATCGCCTTTGTTCGGCGGTATGAAGGCAACGAATCAGATGCTCGAGGTTCAGGCTGCACAGGAGTACACCGGTCAGCAGAAGCACGTGTGCTATCTTGTTCCTATGTGGAAGACGGTGCTGTCTTTCCGTACCTACATGGATTCGGACAACGATACCGTTGCGGACATCGTATCCGGAAGACGTAGCGGTTCTCGCAATTGCGGAATGGCTGCGGTGACGAACACGGGCGATGATGAGAACTGGACCGGTCATGATTTGGTTGCGGTGAACTGGTTTGGTTTCGGACGTCTGGCTTGGAATCCGCAGTTGACTGCAGAGGAGATTGCGCAGGAATGGACTGAGCTTACTTTTGGCATGGATGAGGTCCTGAATGAGACGATTCTTCGTATCCTGCTCGGCTCGTATGAGGCGTATGAGAATTATACCTCTCCGCTCGGAATCGGCTGGATGGTGAATCCGAACCATCATTACGGACCGAATGTCGAGGGTTACGAGTACGACCGTTGGGGCACGTATCATCGCGCTACCTGTAAGGCAATCGGTGTGGACCGTACGACGAAGGGAACGGGCTATGCGACGCAGTACCATAAGGAATGGGCAGAGCGCTATGAACGTCCCGAGACGACACCTCAGGAGCTGTTGCTTTTCTTCCATCGCTTGCCGTATGATTTTGAGCTCGAGGATGGAAGAACGCTTTTGCAGTACATATACGACACGCATTTCCTCGGTGTAGAGCAGGTAGAAGAGATGCTCGCGGCATTTGAAGGCTGCAAGGGCAGAATCGACGATAAGCGCTACGAGCGAATTCTCGGACGCCTCCACATTCAGCTGGAGAGTGCTCGCGAATGGCGTGACCGAATCAATACGTATTTCCACCGCATCACGGACATCGATGATGTGCACGGAAGAAAGATTTATGACTGATGTATTTACATAACAAAAAACGATAAGGAGGTACGATTATGGTAACGTACAAAAATCCGATTATGCCGGGCTTTAACCCGGATCCATCCATCTGTAGAGTAGGAGATACTTTTTATCTTGTAACCTCTACGTTCGTGTATTTCCCGGGTGTGCCGATTTACGCAAGCAAGGACCTTGTGCATTGGAAGCAGATCGGCAATGTGTTGGACCGTGAGGACAATCTTCCTCTCGGCAACTTCCGTCACGATGGCGGTATCTATGCACCGACGATTCGTTACAACAACGGAACGTACTACATGATTACGACGAACGTGGATTACCGCGGTAACTTCATCGTAACGGCTACGGATCCCGCAGGTCCGTGGAGTGAGCCGCACTGGCTTGCCGAGGCGTACGGTATTGATCCGAGCATTTTCTTTGATGACGACGGAAAATGCTATTACATCGGCACGAAGAGCGCTCCCGACGAGAAGTACTTCGGCGACAACATCATCTACATTCGCGAGCTCGACCTTGAGAAGTTCCAGCTCGTAGGTGAGGAGTATGTTGTATGGAAGGGTGCACTTCGCAATTGCGTATGGGCAGAGGGTCCGCACATTTACAAGAGAAACGGCTATTATTACGTTGTCAATGCAGAAGGCGGCACAGGTCCGGAGCATGCGGTTGTTGTAGCACGAAGCAGAAACATCGGAGGTCCTTACGAGGGCTTTAAGGGTAACCCGATCTTTACGCATCGCCATCTCGGTGTGAATTACCCGATTCACGCAGTAGGTCACGCAGACCTCGTAACGGATGAGAACGACAATTGGTATGCGGTTATGCTCGGCATGCAGAAGCTTGAGGGAGTAACCAATACCGGTCGTGAGACGTTCCTTGCACAGGTAACTTGGGAAAATGACTGGCCCGTGTTCAACGTAGGCGAGGGCAAGCTGTATGCAACGGGTGAGCTTCCGCTTGAGCCGCACATTTGGACAGATGGTGAGCTTGCGGGAAGAGAAGCGAATACGAATCTGACGTTCCATACGAACAAGCTTCCGATGAGCGTGATGACACTTCACAATCCGAAGGAAGGCATGTATCGCCTTGAGGACGGACAGCTGAAGCTTCATTTCGGCACCGGTGTTATGAATGAGCTGAAGCCGGTATCCTATCTCGGAATTCGTCAGTCGACAATGAACTATCGCGTGGATTCCCAGATGTACGCAACGCCTGCGAACGGCGAGGAGGCCGGTATCGTTCTTGTACAGAGCGAGAAGGCAAATGTACAGCTTACCTTGAAGGGAACCGAGAACGGCATGCAGCTTCAGGCTGTGAAGTTTGATAAGGCCGTGCCGACCGTGCTTGCATCCGCTCCGGTAGCATGTGGCAAGGTAAGACTTACGATGATTCAGAGAGGACATGAGCTTTGGTATACGGCACGCTCCGAGAGCGAAGAGATTCTTTTGGAGGGTAAACTGACCACGCATTTCCTCAGCACGGAATGGGCCGGCGGTTTTACCGGCTGTACGGTAGGTATGTATGCGACCGCAAATGGTGCGGAGAGCGACAATTATGCTAGCTTTGCATACTTCTCCTATCAGAACATCGGTTAATGTGAGAATATAAGCTATGTAGCCACATCCCTATGTGCTCGAAAGAGTGCATGGGGATGTGTGTGATAGGCAATGTTAGTGACGCTGTTTATCAGCGCAAAGGAGTAGCAATTGAAATATGTCGGAATCGCATTTGCCGTTGTGATCGTATTGATTGTGATTACGTATATCAACGAGCAAAAGGCAAAGAAAAACTTACGCGAGAGACTAAGGCTTGCTTACGGCAAAGCTCCGAAAAACACGATTAACAGTCTCCGAATGGCATCGCTCGGTTCGTATTTGAATTCGTTGGAGCGCCAGCCACAGGAGATTGACGAGATTACGTGGAACGACCTAGATATGGACCGCGTGTTTTACGAGCTGAATAGCACGTGCTCTGCGGTCGGCGAAGAGTATTTGTACGCTTTGTTGCATCGACCGGTGTTGGACCGTGAAGAGCTTACGCGTCGTGAGGCCTTGATCGAGGCAATGGATTCCTCGGAGGAGCTTCGTCTCGATATGCAGATGTCGCTTACGGACATGGGAAAGATGCGCAACATCTCGGTTTACGACTATCTGATGCATTTTTCCGGAGTGCGTGAGGAGAGCAATGTCAAGCATTATCTTGCGATTGCACTGTACGCGATTTCACTTGCTATGCTTTTGTTTCCTGCGACGTCAATGCTCGGTGTGACGGCATTTTTCGTGATTGCCCTTGTGAACATTATGCTCTATTATCGACGCAAGGCCGAGATAGAGCCGTATCTGCTTGTTGTT
Source organism: Lachnospiraceae bacterium (assembly GCA_045645665.1). GTDB lineage: Bacteria > Bacillota > Clostridia > Lachnospirales > Lachnospiraceae > ISDg. Next base: position 22,860 of record JAZRJF010000047.1, read on the forward strand.
TCGTTTTTGCTTCGCTGGATTACGCAGATTCGCGTAATGGCGGACAATCGAAAGCAGATGCCCGAAGCACTCGCGAAGGAGCTGCAGGCGCTGAAAAGCAATGCGGCGCATTTTCGCGGACTCGTGCGTGGAGCAAGACTTTTGGCGCCGACCAGTCCGACGGGCAGCTTGGTCGATATGCTGCTAGACTATTTTCGAATGCTCTTTCACGTGGACCTCATCAAGTTCAACCAGGTGTATCGAATCTTTATGAGCAAGCAAGGCGAGCTGTTAGAGCTGTTCGGAGGCACCGGACGGATCGATGCGATGATTTCCGTGGCGTCGTTTCGTGCGTACAAAAAGTCTTGGTGTGTACCGACGCTTCATGCGGAGGAGACGGCTTTGCATGCAAAGGACGTGTATCACCCGCTTGTAGAGCAGCCGGTTGTGAACAGCATCGACACGGATGGCCCGGTGTTACTGACCGGTTCCAATGCATCCGGAAAGTCGACGTTCCTTAAGACGATTGCACTGAATGCCATCTTTGCGCAGACGATTCATACGGTGCTTGCAGCCGAATACGAGGCCGGATATTATCGTATTCTTTCGTCGATGGCATTGCGTGACGATATTGAGGCAAAGGAAAGCTACTATATTGTCGAGATTCGTTCTTTGAAGCGCATTTTGGATGCGGCGGAGGATGATATTCCCGTCCTGTGCTTTGTGGACGAGGTGCTCAGGGGTACGAATACGGCCGAACGAATTGCGGCATCGACGCAGATATTGCGGCATCTGGCGAATGCGGGTGTTCTTTGCTTTGCGGCAACGCATGATTTGGAGCTGACGACGTTGTTGGGACGTGAGTTTGAGAATTATCACTTTAGCGAGCAGGTGACGCCGGAGGGTGTTGTATTCGATTATCGCCTGAAGGATGGCAAGGCGACTTCGCGAAATGCGATTCGACTGCTCGACATGATGGGATATCCGAAGCAATTGATAGAAGGCTCGCTGGAGGCGGTGGAGCATTTTCTTACGACGGGAGAATGGAAGCATGAAGGTTAGTATCTTTACGGATGGAGCGGCAAGAGGAAACCCGGACGGTCCGGGTGGCTACGGCGCGGTTGTGCAGTACACGGACTCGAATGGCGTATTGCATGAGCGTGAATATTCGCGTGGCTATGAGAAGACAACGAACAACCGTATGGAGCTCATGGCAGCGATTGTCGGCTTGGAGGCGCTCATTCGCCCTTGCGAGGTGACGCTGTACTCCGATTCGCAATACGTAGTGAAGGCATTTAACGAGCATTGGATTGACGGCTGGTTGGCGAAGGGCTGGAAGAACAGCAAGCGCGAGCCGGTGAAAAACAAAGAGCTTTGGTTGCGATTGCTGGAGGCGATGAAGCCTCACCATGTGACCTTTGTTTGGGTGAAGGGGCATGACGGTCATCCGGAAAATGAGCGATGCGACCGACTGGCTACGGCGGCTGCCGATGGCGATGCGCTGAGCAAGGACGATGGTTTGGATTGCAGAGAATAACGAGAGAACAAGCGAGAAGGGAAGTAAAGCACGATGGCACAGATTACGCCGATGATGCAGCATTATATCGATACAAAGCAGAAGTACAAGGATTGTATTCTGTTTTACCGTCTGGGCGATTTCTACGAGATGTTTTTTGAGGATGCGCAGGTCGTTTCGCGCGAGCTGGAGCTCACACTGACAGGAAAGAGCTGTGGACTTGAGGAGCGCGCACCGATGTGTGGTGTGCCGTTTCATGCTGCGGATACGTACATTTCGCGACTTGTGGATCGAGGCTACCGTGTTGCTATCTGTGAGCAGGTGGAGGATCCAAAGCTTGCGAAGGGCATGGTAAAGAGAGAGGTCGTTCGTGTTGTTACCCCCGGTACCAATCTGTCACCGCAAAGCTTGGATGAGACGAAGAACAATTACCTCATGGGCATTCTGTGGGTGGACGATGCCTTTGGTATTTCGACGATTGATGTGTCCACCGGCGATTATTTTGTAACCGAGGTGCGAGACATCCGAAAGGTGCTCGATGAGGTTACAAAGTTCGCACCGGTTGAAATCGTGTGCAATCCCGCATTTTTCATGTCCGGTGTCGATGTGGAGGATTTGAAAAATCGCCTCGGAATTACGATTACCTCTCTTGAGGATTGGTTGTACGACGGAAAGAACTGCGAGAAGGCTTTGAAGGAGCATTTTCATGTCGGCAGTCTGTTCGGAATCGGACTCGGCGATATGGAGGTCGGCTCACTGGCGGCCGGTGCGGTGCTCAATTACCTCTACGATACGCAGAAGACTTCGCTTGCGCATATTACGGAGGTTAGACCGTATACGACCGGCAAATATATGATTATCGACAGCTCGACTAGAAGAAATCTCGAGCTCTGTGAGACACTTCGCGAAAAGCAGAAGAGAGGTTCGCTGCTTTGGGTTTTGGACAAGACGAAGACGGCGATGGGCGCTCGTATGCTTCGACTCTTTTTGGAGCAGCCGCTTCTCGATGTTACGGAGATTCGCAAGCGTCAGACGGCCATCGGTGAGTTGAATGAGAACTTGATGACGCGTGAGGAGCTGCGCGAGTATCTCAACGCAATCTACGATTTGGAGCGATTGATTTGTCGTGTGAGCTACCAAAGTGCAAACCCGAGAGATTTGATTGCATTTTCCTCGTCGCTTGCCATGCTTCCGCCGATTAAGTTTTTGTTGAAGGATTTTCATAGCACGTTGATTCGCGAGGAGGTTGCCGACCTGGACCCGCTTAGCGATTTGCAGGCGTTGATTGATGCATCGATTGCGCCGGAACCGCCCATCAGCGTCAAAGAAGGCGGCATCATTCGCGAGGGCTATAACGAGGAGGTCGACCGACTTCGCCAGGCGAAGACGAGCGGTAAGCAGTGGCTTGCCGAGTTGGAGGCAAGAGAGCGTGAGGCGACCGGTATTAAGAATCTGAAGATTAAGTTTAACCGCGTCTTCGGCTATTATCTCGAGGTAACGAATTCGTTTAAGGAGCTCGTGCCGGATAGCTGGATGCGTAAGCAGACGTTGGCAAATGCGGAGAGATATACGACTCCCGAGCTGAAGGAGCTTGAGGATACGATTTTGAACGCTGAAGACAAGCTGTTCTCGCTGGAGTATCATTTGTTTGCGGATATTCGAGAGAAGATTTCCCTTGAGGTCAATCGAATTCAGCGTACGGCCAAGTCCATTGCGCTCATCGACGCACTCGCATCGCTTGCGTACGTTGCCGAGCACAATCGTTTTGTATGTCCGACCGTTGACAAGAGCGGCGAGATTCATATCGTAGACGGACGCCATCCGGTAGTCGAGCAGATGATTCCCGGCAAGCTGTTCGTTGCAAATGACACGACGCTCGACAATAAGGCTAACCGTATCGGAATCATTACCGGCCCGAATATGGCGGGTAAATCCACCTATATGCGACAGACGGCATTGATCGTCCTGATGGCTCAGATCGGAAGCTACGTTCCCGCAAAGGAGGCGAAGATCGGCATTGTCGATCGTATCTTTACGCGAGTAGGCGCATCGGACGATTTGGCGAGCGGACAAAGTACCTTTATGGTCGAGATGACCGAGGTGGCGAACATTTTGCGAAATGCAACGAAGAATAGTCTTCTCATTCTCGATGAGATCGGTAGAGGTACCAGTACCTTTGACGGACTCGCCATCGCTTGGGCGGTCATTGAGCACGTTGCGAATCCGAAGCTGATCGGAGCGAAGACGTTGTTCGCGACTCATTATCACGAGCTGACCGAGCTGGAAGGCAAGCTTGAGGGCGTGAGCAACTACTGCATCGCGGTGAAGGAGCAGGGAGAGGACATCATTTTCCTTCGAAAGATCATTCGCGGCGGTGCGGATAAGAGCTATGGCATTCAGGTTGCGCGCTTGGCAGGCGTGCCGGATCCCGTGCTTGCGCGAGCAAGGGAGATTGTTAACGAGCTTGTCAGCAATGACATTGCCGGTAAGGCAAGAGACATTGCGGAGGATAGCATGAATCGAAAGGAGTCGAAGCGTGGTGCAAGCACTGCGAAGGAGGCACCGGAAGGACAGCTTTCCTTGTTCGGATCGGTGGACTATAGTGCCATCGTAGAGCAGATTCGAAACTACAACCTGACCAACATGACGCCGATTGATGCGTTGAATCAGCTGTATCATTTGCAGAAGCAGCTGGAGGAGATGTAAGCGGAGAGGCCATGTGTGCCATAGTGGAAACAAGGCATTACCTTTTCTTTCCGCTATCATTTTGAGGATAACTGTGCTATAGTTATTGCATACTAAAGAGTTGCGCATAGAACCACAAAAGCGAACGGATAAGTTACGAAAGAGACGTCATCGATACAAAAGATATTCTCATGGTACAAAGGATCGCTTTACTGTACAAAAGCCATAATTGTAGTACAAAAGATACATCACATTTGCGCACATAAGATACTAAGGATGAAGGATGCCCCGGTGATTTGCCGGGGCGTTTTTTTGTCTTTAAAATCATCCGGTGGTGAAGGGCGGAAACGTGCTTTTCGGTTGTTTGCGGAGGCATCTGTGTGCTATAATGGCAGGAGAGAAGTTTACTTTAGAGGAGGTTTGAGAATGGCAAAGCAAAATATATACGATAACGATACATTTTTCGCGGGCTACAAGAAGCTTCGCGCCAATGAGGTAAATGCCAACAATCTGTTCGAGATACCCGCATTATTTTCGATGCTGCCTGATTTGAAGGGCAAGCGAGTACTGGACCTCGGATGCGGATTCGGCGAGCATTGCAGAAGGTTCATCGAGCAAGGCGCGGCACTCGTTGTCGGAGTGGATATATCGGAGAAGATGTTGGAGGTTGCAAGGGCAGAGAACAGCAGCCCGAGCATTCGATATGTACATATGCCGATGGAGGACGTTGCGCAGCTGCAGGAACGATTTGATGTCGTAGTCAGCTCCTTGGCGCTTCACTATGTGAAGGATTTCGAAGGAGTAGTACGCGACGTATACAACCTGCTTGACGAGGGTGGGACATTTGTCTTCTCGCAGGAGAATCCGCTGAACACCTGCCATTCGGGCGGAGATCGGTGGACGAGAGACGAGGACGGCAATAAAGTGCATATGAACCTCGCGGACTACGGCGTGGAAGGTGTTCGCGAATCTGTGTGGTTTGTCGACAATGTAATCAAATACCACAGAACCTTTTCGACCATTGTGAACACCTTGGTTGAGGCCGGCTTTGTAATCGAGAGGATGATCGAGCCGTTGCCTTCGGAGGAATTGCTTGCGCGATACCCCGACTACAAGGATTTGTTCCACAAGCCGGACTTTTTGCTTGTCAAAGCGGCAAAATGATTCGCGATGCCGACCGCGGTGCATTTTCACGATGTCTGCCGCGGCGCAATTTTTCGTTAGATAATTTGTTGTAATGTGTGAGATTCGCGGTCAAAGGTTGTGTATATAGGTGAAGAGAGTATTTCGGGAAGGAGGGCTTGCCATGGAGGATTCCGTTATTGTTCAGTTGTATTGGGACAGAGACCAGCGCGCAATATCGGAAACAGCGGCCAAATACGGCAGCTATTGTACCTACATTGCACGGAACATTCTAGACAATGCCGAGGATGCGGAGGAATGTGTCAACGATGCATACATGAATGCATGGAACTCCATACCGCCGCACAAACCCGATATACTTTCTGCTTATCTTGCCAAGCTTACAAGAAACGTGTGCTTTAACAGGTACAAGTACAATCACGCGCAAAAGCGTGGTGGAAGTGAAGTCTCAGCGGTACTCGAGGAATTGAGCGAACTCATTTCCGGTGATAGGAGCGTGGAGCAGCAAATAGAATCCGATGAGCTCTCGCAGGCCATTGATTCGTTTCTCGATACACTTCCGCAGAAAAAAAGAACGATGTTCGTATGTCGATATTGGTATTCGGACAGCGTTTCCGAGATCGCAAAACAGCTTGGCATGAAGGAAAATGCGGTGTCTATGGCACTGAGCAGAACACGACTGAAATTGCAGCAGTATTTGACGGAAAGGGGATTTGCATTATGACGAACGAAACATTGTTTGAGGCTATGAGTAATATCAGTGATAAGCACATTGCGGAGGCAAAGCAGGCGACCAAGACAAAGAAGACGGCTTGGCTTAGATGGGGTGCTCTCGCAGCATGCCTCTGTCTTATTGCCGGCATCTCGATCTACGCAGGTGTGACTGCGAATTCGAATAAGGCGGATCAGGATAAGGGCAGTGACTTGTCTGACGTTGTTGATACCGGTATCCTTATGGATTTTACGACGAATGAATCGCGCTCGGACTGGGGTATTGTCCTTTCGGCAAAGAACATTACTTCGACCGGGCTTACTTTGGTGGTGACGCAGTCCGGAGGACAAGCTACCGGGCATTTGGTAACCGGAACACCGTATCGGTTGGTCGCATTGGTAGGTGAGACGTGGGAGCCCGTAGAAGAATTGCCGTTACCGGAGGGCGTAGACGGTCGTGCATGGAATTCTCTTGCTTATAATATCATGCCGGAAAGCAGTATGGAATTTGAGGTCGATTGGAACTGGATTTACGGAGAACTTCCGTCCGGTAGATATCGTTTGGAAAAGTGCTTTATCGATAATAGAGCAGCGGGAGACTACGATACGGCTGAGTTCCATGTGGAATTTACGATCGAGTAATCGTTAAGAGGCTCTTTCATGAAAAATCGTGTGGAATGGAATAAGGTGCGAGCGCTGTTCGTGTCTGAGGTAAATGTACGAAGTGGGACTGGATTGCTGATCTATTTTGTGGCGACATCCTTATTAGAGCTTCTTGCGTATGCAAAGGGAGGAAGCTTCTCAGTGATTGCGTCTCGCATCTGGATTGTCACAGCGATGGCTTTGTTTCTGTTGTTTTGCATTGCTGTAGCAAAGCTGTTATACGCGGACTTAAGGAATAAAAGGTATCTGTCCCTTGCGGGTTTTCTGTGCATGATCTGTTTTTTGTTGTACTTTGTAGGAAACGTGGGATATGCCGATATCAACGCGGATGCCACACAGCAGGTGAGTGCGGGTTTGGCATCCTTTGCGGTTCCGGATTGGAATTATACCGGCACTGCGTTCTTGGGATATGCCAATCGACAATACTTATTGAATGCGATACCTGCCTTTTTGTTTGGTCGGAGCATTTGGACTCTTCATATGGGCTTTGCGGGACTGTTTCTCATCGGCTTTGCAATGTTGTATATGGAGCTCAGAGAGCAGCTGAAGAAATATGAACTGAATGAGAGCTTGGCCCTCGTTCCTTGCGTAACGATTCTTGCATTTCGCTTCATCGGAGAATACTACATGAACTTCGAACAGGCAATTACCCCGGTGTCGTTGACTATGATGGGAATTGCGTTGTTCCTAAGGCTGTATAGAAGGATGGACGTTGTCACGGTGTTGGCTCTGACTTGGGTCGGGTGTTTTTTCTCCGACTCGTACACTCCGGGCTTGGCGTCAAAGGGACTGTTGTTGTGTTTTCTGGCGTTGTACGGAATCGACATTTATCGAAGCTATCGCAAGGAACGCGGTTTGCAAGAGGGGACAAACGGACGTCGGCTCGTATGCATGAAGATGCTGATCCTTGTGGGAACCATGGCTACTATGTGTAGCTTCTTTATAGCAACCCTAATCGGAGTTCGCAAGGACAGATTGACAGGAATAAAAGAAGGGACCGATTTTGTGTCTATCTTGGAAGCTTTGCTTGAATTCTTCTGTGACCGGCATGTTGTGTTTTTCGGAGTCTTTCTTATCATCGTGCTCGCGTATATGCTGCTTTCTTTGATCGGCAGATTGAAGTTTTACGATTTCGTCATCACAGTATGGACGCTGGGCGTTGTCGCATTTTCCGAACTGATAAAGGGCTATCTCAATTATGAAAAGCATTGGCTGGCACAGCGAAACATGATTGTAATTCCGGTTTTGGTCACTGCGATGTTTTTCATGGCTGTTCGAATTGTTCACAAGCATAAGATAGAAGTGAAGAATGGCCATGTGGTGGTTTTGTTGCTTGTGTTAGTAGCGATTGCGGGACGTGGCTTTCAACGGGAGCATCAGTCGTTTATGCTGTACAAATACATTCATCCGGTGAAATATATGTATGCGTGCGCGGAAGAATATTTGGAGGACAATGATATTTCCGAGGAAAGCGAGTTCAATGTGGTCCTGGTGACCGATAGCAAATTGCAGTCGAACATTCGCTATTATGCGTTGTTTTTCTATCCAAATGCGGACACCTACTCGATGACTACCGAGGAGGAGCTTCCCTTTATGGACCCGAGCAAACGAACGATTATCTTCTCGGAGTCTGAGGAGACGCTTCAACGCTTGGGCATGGATGTGGAAAGTAAGACGTATGAGGACTATCGATACAACAAAGAGGTAACTTGGTATTACGGCGAATTATCCGCCGAATGAGCGGAAATTTCGATAAGAACTACATAGATGTGCAAACAGGCAGCGGTGCGATACCGTTGCCTGCTTTTTGTTTTGGGACAAGCCTGGGACATGGCTCAAAACATGAAAATGCTGTTTTTTCTGTCATTTCGTCACACATTTTCATGAAAAATGAATATCGGACAAGAAGTAGATAATATTATGCGTTGTCCCTTTCATGCGAGATGAATTATAGTATAGATAATCGGGGTAATGCGTGTACCGATTGGAACAGTCGAAGGAGAAGCGACTGTATAAGGAGGATTTTTGTTATGAAGTTTGGGAATGGTGCTTGGTTGCAGAAGAAGGGGACCAATTGTTTCTCGCCGGCACAGGTGTATTTTGCGAAGCTCGAAAAGGATGCGGTGACGCTTTGCACGCCTACGAGACACATTTGGCACAGAGGCGACACAATCGATGGGGTGAATCTTACGATTCGAATTTCCGCGCCGATGAAGGACTGTTTGAGAATTCAGACGTCGCATTTTCTCGGCACGCTGAAGAAGGAGCCTCATTTTGATCTGAACTTGGAGGAAAATGCACCGATTCAGGCGACCGAGGACGAGAAGGCAATTACGATTGTCAGCGGTGGCTTGACGCTTGTTGTGAACAAGGCGGACTGTGCGATGCATTATTATCGCAACGGGGAAAAGCTGATTTCCAGTACCGGACGCGATATCGGTTATATGAAGACCGATTTTCATGGAATTGCGTACGATGACGGTACGGGAAGAGATACGTATATGCGTCAGATGCTTTCGGTTGGTGTTGACGAGCACATCTATGGCATGGGAGAGCGCTTTACGCCCTTTGTGAAGAACGGACAGAGCGTTGCGATTTGGAATGAGGACGGCGGCACATCGACCGAGCAGTCGTATAAGAACATTCCGTTCTACATTTCCGATAAGGGCTACGGCGTGTTCATCAATCATTCGGAGAGAGTGGAGCTCGAGGTTTGCACGGAGATGGTAAACCGAGTGGAGTTCTCGGTTCCGGGAGAGCATTTGGATTATTTTATTATCAACGGACCGACGATGAAGGAAGTCATCTCACGTTATACCGACTTAACCGGAAAGCCCGCGTTGGTGGCTCCGTGGACGTTCGGCCTGTGGCTGTCGACCTCCTTTACGACCAACTATGACGAGGAGACGGTGAATCGCTTTGTGGACGGAATGCTCGAACGAGATATTCCGCTTAAGGTGTTCCATTTCGATTGCTTTTGGATGAGAGAGTTCTCTTGGTCGGATTTCATGTGGGACAGCAGAGTATTCCCGGATCCGGAGGGCATGCTGAAGCGACTGAAGGCAAAGGGACTTAAAATCTGCGTATGGATCAACAGCTACATCGGTCAGGAGTCCGTGCTGTTTGAGGAGGGTATGAAGAACGGTTACTTCCTCAAGCGTCAAAACGGCGACGTATGGCAGTGGGATATGTGGCAATCCGGTATGGCGATTGTGGACTTTACGAATCCCGCCGCGCGCAAATGGTATCAAAGCAAGCTCGAGCGTTTGCTTGATATGGGCGTAGATTGCTTTAAGACGGATTTCGGTGAGCGTATTCCGACGGATGCCGTATATTATGACGGTTCCGACCCGATGAAAATGCACAATTATTATTCTTACTTGTATAACGAGTGTGTATACGAGCTTCTGGAGCGTAAGCGCGGAGTCGGAGAGGCGGTTTTATTTGCCCGCTCTGCGACAGCCGGTGGTCAGAAGTTCCCTGTGCATTGGGGCGGCGATTGCTGGAGTGATTACGAGTCGATGGAGCAAAGCCTTCGTGGAGGTCTTTCACTGTGTATGTCCGGCTTTGGCTATTGGAGCCACGATATCGGTGGCTTTGAGTCGACCTCGACACCGGATGTGTACAAGAGATGGTGTGCATTTGGCTTGCTTTCTACACATTCGAGACTTCATGGAAGCGGTTCGTATCGTGTGCCGTGGGTGTACGACGAAGAGGCGGTTGAGGTCGTACGTACATTTGCCAAGCTGAAGGGCAAATTGATGCCGTACCTGTATCGCAATGCAATTGAGACGCACCATACCGGTGTTCCGATGATGAGAAGCATGGTTCTGGAGTTTACCGAGGACCCGAACTGCGCATACTTAGATAAGCAGTACATGCTTGGTGACACATTGCTCGTGGCGCCGATTTTCAACGACAGAAGCATGGCAAGATTCTACCTCCCGGAGGGTCGTTGGACGAATTACTTTACCGGTGAGGTTCGCACGGGCGGACGTTGGTATTCCGAAGTGATTCCTTACACGGAGATTCCGTTGTACGTAAAGGAAAATTCGATTCTTTCGCTCGGACAAGCAGAGTGTGCGGATTACGATTTCGAGCACAATGTTACGCTGCGCGTATACGAGCTGGCGGACGGCAAGACGGCAACAACGCAGGTATACGATAAGCAAAGCAAGCTTCGCGCCGATGTTTCGGTTGCGAGAGAGGGCGATTGCTATCGCGTAAAGGTCACAGGAGATACAATCGGTACGATTGAAATCGGTGAAAAGAGCGTTGTCTTTGTCGGAGATTTCGAGGCTACGTTGTGATTCGGAACCATTGCATAATGCAAATGCACTATGTAATCCAAATGCAATGTTAGGAGGTTTATATGGACAAGGTATATAGAATTCATATGGGGCCGGCAGCCTGTGCAGTCGATTTGGGCGACGGAAGTGAGCGTGGCGAATACGTCAACCAGGACTACATTCTCGCAAAGCTCGGCAGACCGCATCGCGCAATCAGCTTGATGTATTGCTATTATCCACTGGATGAGGGCTGGCCGATGCGTGCTAGCAAAGCACATGCACACGAGGATTTGAATGATGTGTGGGATTACCCGTATGACGATTATTTTCCGTATCTCGGTGGCTTGAACGGTAACCGAGAGGGAGAGCCGTTTACGTTCATGAAGGACGTACGAAGACATGGACAGGACGTCTGCCTTACACTCACAATCGATCCGTTCGTGAGCGATGAGCATTTGGTCGCTATTGCAAAGGACATGGCAACCTTCGGCCGTGTAACCGTGAGAATCAATCACGAGGCAACCGGCAATTGGTTCTCCTTCAACAAGAGAGCTACTTACGAGCAGGTGGCAGCATTTTTCGTGCGATGCTGTGAGGTGTTCCACAGAGAGGCGAAGAACTGCAAAATCGTTTTGTGTCTGGACGGCTGCAAGGACCCTTCGGAAGAGAAGATGCAGATGGAGGATATCTTCACGGAAGCGGCGAGAGCTGCGGACATCGTCTCGGTAGATCGTTATATGGCGCTTCACTGGGGCTGGCCGGTCGACATTTGCGAAGACAATTCGTCGTCCATGCGTGAAAAGGTTTCGGACATTGTATCCATGGCGAGAAAGAGCTACGAACGCTATATTATTATGAATCAGGGTATCGTGAAGCCGATGGTTATGTCCGAGCTAAATGCCGATGGTGATGTGGCGGGCCCTTATGAGCAGGCAGACATGATGCGCGAATTCTGTGACCTTATCAAGGCAGAGGACAAGCGTTGGCTTTCGGCATTTACGATGTATCAATTTCGTGATCGGGGACGACTTGGTTTGGAGATTGAGGACCCGAACAATTCGGAGGTCGGTATCGAGCAACCACTGTTGAAGACCTATCGTGAAATCATTCACGAAGACTTTTTCAAACCGGCTATGGAGCTTGGTGAGGAGCTATCACTTCCCGCGACACTTCGCTGGGGAGATGCCGAAGACTCCGACGGTATCGCGATTCCGATGCAGCTCGAAAGCAGACCGGTGTTCTTTGAGGCGTATTTCGACAAGGAAATCGTCGACGCCAATTTGATGATGGAGTTGAACGGAACATGGTTCTACAAGGCTCCCGGAGTTTCCTGCGTGGATATGAGCAGTGCATTTTTCGATGGCAAATTCACCGGCGGAGAAGCTCAGGTACGAATCTTCGCACCACCCGCAACCGGAGAAAATGATTGCGCGCAAGGCGAGGACTGGCAGATGAATTATTATGCTAAGCTCGATAAGCTGCCGCAGTTCCGAATTCGATATAAAGCAATTTTGAGATAAACAAAAAGGACCGTACGTTGTGCATTGGACAATATCCATGCAACGTGCGGCCCTTTTTGTTTGTAGTGGTAGGCGTCGAAGCCGCCTACCACTCCGGCCTTCGTCGGCAAAAGACGTGATATTGTGCAATATGTATAAAATAATTTATTACCGTTTGTCGCATTAGTGCGTAGTAACTGTTTTGTTCGTTGAAATGGTATTTTGCCAATGGTATAATTTTATATGGCAATATGCGATTACTATGCTATCAATTTGAAGGACGATGTGGGATGAATAAGACGTTTTTATCGTGGGAGGGTTCGCTGGTTTCATTTTTGAATCAAGTCGGCAAGCTGATTGTTTTGTCTATTCTTTGGATTGTCTCGAGCATTCCGCTCGTTACTTTTGGACTTTCTTCAACAGCTTTGTATTATGCCGTCGTAAAGGCTGTTCGCCATGATGTGGGATATGTGTTCGGAGAGTACTTCGGAGCATTTCGCAGGGAGTGGCGTCAGGGCATAGCATTTTCGTTGATTTACCTGATTGGATTTGTAATTCTGTATCTTGATTTTATGGTCTGGAGTGAGGAGCCGAAGCTGTCGGCGCTTATATTCAGTATTGTGTGTATTGTGATTGCGGCCCTGTGGTCGGTGAGTGCATGCTATGTGTTCTCTTTGATATCTCGATTCGAGATGAGCTTCGTTGATGTGATGAAAACTTCATGGTTTTTGATGTTTCGATATTTGCCGACTTCGGTCGTGTTGTTATTGATTCTTTTTGCTTCGGTAGAGTGTGTGTTTGCATCGATTTATTTTCTGCCGATTGTGCCCGGGGTGGCTGCATTTTGCATATCGTTCTTGATGGAGCGGATTTTCGGGAAGATGATTCCGGAGCCCGAGGCGGGTGAGGAGCAGTGGTTTGATGACTATGACGAGGAGGAAGAAGATGCGTAAGGGAAGACCGGTAAAATGCATATTGGTTTGGACGCTGGTCATTAGTATGTTTCTACAGTCGATGCTTTGCGCATTTGCTGCGGAGACGGACGCTTCGGCCGCACCGGATTCGGATATCGATACGAATCATCCGATTACCACGCTTCCGGAGCTCGGTGATGATTCTGCTACCGATAGCATCGGAGGTGTCGCAGACGATTCAATCGGTGCCGGTGATTCCTCTATGCCGAGCGATGTAGCGGTTGAGGATATGACGGTTGAGGATTTCAAGGAAATCATCAGCACGTACAACATTACCGATGAGATTCTTTCGCACAAAGAGTATATCGCACAGTTTTCGAA
>JAZRJF010000048.1:0-10257 GCA_045645665.1 Lachnospiraceae bacterium
TTGTTAGGAGGGAGTTATGGAGGCGAGTGCGAGCCTGTGGAGAAAGAAGGAGCTGTTGACGTCGCTTCTTAGAATGCGTAAGCCCGAAGTACGGCCGGGGAGGGCCGTATGCGGTGGTTGCAAGGAAGAGATGTCGATGGAGGAGCTGAGAAAGCGACTGTTTGTCTGCCCGAGATGCGGCATTTATCTGCCGATGTCTCCTGCGGATCGACTGAGAATGCTCGTTGATGAGGGAAGCTTTCGTGAAACCTCGAAGGGACTTGTTACGCGAGATCCGCTGGCATTTCCGGATTACGAGCAGAAGCTGGAGCAGAACCGCAAGAAGAGCGGGGGAGAGGACGCTGTTGTGACCGGCGTTGCTCGAATGGGCGGCCGGCCGGTGGCAATCGGTGTGTTGGACAGCCGCTTCCTTATGGGAAGCATGGGAACGGTTGTCGGAGAGAAGCTGGCGCGCTTGGCGGAGCTGGCGATGAAAAAGCATTTTCCTCTCATCATTGTCTCGGCGAGTGGCGGGGCGCGAATGCAGGAGGGCTTGTTTTCGCTCATGCAAATGGCGAAGACGTCGGCGGCCGTGGAGAGGTTTAAGCGAGCGGGAGGCTTGTTCGTCTCCGTTTTGTGCAACCCGACAACCGGTGGAGTCAGCGCAAGCTTTGCAAGTCTGGGAGACATTTTGATTGCCGAGCCGAAGGCGCTTTTGTGCTTTGCGGGACCGCGAGTGATTGAGCAGACAATCGGCGAGCAGCTGCCGGAGGGCTTCCAGAGAGCTGAATTTTTGATGGAGCATGGCATGATTGATGCCATTGTACCGCGAGTGGAGCAGCGAGAGTACTTGTGTCGGCTTCTTCGCTTGCACGATAGAAAGAAACGAGGAACCGAGGAATGAGTGAAGAACGTACATCGCCCACCCCTTATGAGCGGACCTTGTTGGCGAGGGCGAAGGACCGTCCGACCATTACCGATTACATCGGTGCACTGTTTGAGGATTTTGTAGAGCTGAAGGGCGACCGTCTGGGTGGCGAGGACGAGGCCATTTTGGGCGGAATCGCACTGTTTCACGGAGAGCCGGTGACGGTCATCGGTCATCGCAAGGGACGTACGACCGAGGAAAATGTGCGTTATCGCTTCGGCATGGCATCGCCGGAGGGGTATCGCAAGGCTCTGCGTCTGATGAAGCAGGCCGAGCGCTTCGGCCGACCGATTATTACGTTGATCGATACCCCGGGCGCGTACCCGGGCAAGGAAGCGGAGAGCAACGGTCAGAGCAACGCCATTGCCGAGAATTTGGCGGCGATGAGCATGCTACGCGTGCCGATCGTATCGATTGTAACCGGAGAGGGAAGCAGCGGAGGTGCGCTTGCCATCGGAGTGGCGGACCGCATTTGGATGCTTGAAAATGCTGTGTACTCCATTCTGTCGCCCGAGGGCTTCGCGGCGATTTTGTGGAAGGACGCTAAGCGCGCTAAGGAAGCCTGCGACATTATGAAGATTACGGCGCAGGAGCTTCGGGAGCTAGGTTTGGTCGACGGCATTATCAAGGAGGATAAGCGACTGATGCAGCGAGTGGATGTGATGCTTCAGCGTGAGCTTCGGGAGCTGTCGAGGATGAGCCCGAAGGCTCTGACGGACAGTCGATATCGACGTTACCGAGAGATTATATAGAAGGACGCCTTGCGACCGCGGAGAAGGAAACCCCGCGACCGCGGGAACGAATTATAGAAGGGAGCCTCGCGACTGCGGGGAGATGAGATGCAAGGATTGAAGATCGTCGCCATGGGAAGTGCGCTTCCGCGGCGAGTAATAACGAACGAGGAAATGAGCCAAATGGTCGAGACCGACGACGAATGGATTCGCAGTCGGACCGGCATCGGACAGCGCCATCGCTGCGAGGAGGAGACGTGCCGAAGCCTCGCCATCGAGGCGGCGAAAAGAGCATTTGACGAGGCGGGAGTGGCGCCGGAGGACATCGGCTTTGTGATTGTGGCCACGACGACCTCCGATACGATTTTTCCCTCCACGGCCTGCATGGTGCAGCAAGCGCTCGGACTTTCGACGGAGGTTATGTCCTTTGACCTCAGCGCGGCCTGCTCGGGCTTTCTGTACGGAATGACGCTGTGTCACCGATTGCTGCTTGGAAGCAAGAAGCCCTATGCACTACTGATCGGAAGCGAACAGCTCTCGCGCATTGTCGATTACACGGACCGTTCTACCTGCGTTTTGTTCGGGGACGGAGCGGCTGCGGCGGTGCTTGGGCTGCAGGAGGGCGATTTCTATGCGAGAGCGTGGTCCGACGGAAACGGCGACGTGCTTCGTTGCAACGGCATCGGAATCGAGGGACAGTACTTAACGATGGCGGGCAAGGACGTCTTCCGATTTGCCGTGCGAGTGATTCCCGAGGGAATCGAGGCGGTGCTTGGCGACGCGGGACTGACGATGGACGACGTGGATTTGGTTGTGTGTCATCAGGCAAATGCTCGAATCATCGACCATGTGCGCAGAAAATACCCCGGACACGAGGACAAGTTTTTTATCAATATCGAACGCTATGCCAACACCTCGGCGGCCAGCATTCCGCTGGCACTCGACGAGCTGCGTAAGACGGAGAAGTGGAAGCCGGGAGCGCGTGTGCTCTGCGTCGGCTTCGGAGCCGGCTTTACGTGGAGCAGTGTGCTGTTTGAGGTTTGATTGAGGCTGCGATGCTGCATTTGCACAAGGCATTTGCACAGAGCATTTGCATGAAGAAGGAGGACTCTTATGAGAACAATGATCAATGAACTGCTGGGAATTCGCTATCCGATCATTCAGGGTGGAATGGCGAATATCGCAACGGGTGAATTTGCCGCGGCGGTAAGCAACGCGGGCGGACTTGGACTGATTGCGGCGGGTGGAATGTCGCCGGACGTATTTCGCGAGAACATTCGTCGCTGTCGTGCGCTGACCGATAAGCCATTTGGCGCAAATCTGATGCTGATGCATCCCGCGATCGATGAGCTGGCTCAAATCGTAGTGGAGGAGGGCGTGCCGATTGTGACGACCGGTGCGGGCAACCCTAAGAAATACATGGAGGCGTGGAAGGCGGCCGGAATCTTTGTTATGCCGGTAGTGCCGAGCTCGCTTCTCGCAAAGCGCATGGAGCAGGCAGGTGCGGATGCGGTTATTGCGGAAGGTACCGAAAGTGGCGGCCACGTCGGCGAGATGACGACAATGGCGCTTGTTCCTATGGTGGTGGACGCGGTGTCCATCCCGGTAATTGCGGCCGGAGGCATTGCAGACGGAAGACAGATGGCAGCGGCAATCGCGCTCGGCGCGGTAGGTGTACAGGTCGGCACGTGTCTGCTGGCATCCGAGGAATGCCCGATTCACGAGGCCTATAAGGAGGCTGTGCTTAAGGCGGGCGACAATGCAACGATAGTTACCGGACGAATCGCGGGTGTGCCGGTGCGTATACTGAAGAATCCGATGGCGCGAGAGTATGTGAAACGAGAAAAAGAAGGTGCGACAGTGGAGGAACTCGAGAAGTATACGCTCGGCTCACTGAGAAAAGCGGTGTTCGACGGAGATACAAAGAACGGCTCGTTGATGGCGGGTCAGGCGGTCGGCTTGGTGAATGAGCTTCGGCCGGTGGCGCGCATTTTCGAGGAAATGACCGAGGGATGTGATAAGGTCATTGCAGCTTTGCGTTAGGGGGATGAGATGAAGAACATATTTGTATATGCCGGTCAGGGTAGTCAAAAGGTCGGTATGGGCGAGGACCTGTACAAGGAATTCGAGGAGTATCGTCGCGTGGTCGATGAGGCGAAGCTTGCCTTTGACGCGCGTGAGCTCATGGCAAACGGACCGATCGAGACACTTTCGGACACACGCTATACGCAGCCGTGTATGGGTTTGTTCGCGGCAGGCGTGACGGAGGTGCTGCGCGCAAACGGAATCGTGGCGGACGCGGCTTGCGGACTGAGTCTCGGAGAGTATGGTGCACTGTATGCGGCCGGAGTGTTTGATACAAAGACGTATGTCGAGCTGCTTGCGTTTCGCGGAAATGCGATGGCAAATGCGGCGGAAGGCCATGCGTGTGCAATGAGTGCGGTGCTCGGTATGGAGGCCGACGTTATCTTAGAGGCGTGTGCGGCGGTACCGGCGGAAACCGGCTACGTAACCGTTGCCAATTACAACTGCCCGGGTCAGTATGTGATGTGCGGAGACGAGCCGGCGGTTGAGGCGGCCGAGGCGCTGCTTCGTGAGCGTGGAGCTAAGCGCTGTGTGAGACTGGCGGTCAGCGGACCGTTTCACACAAAGTATATGGCACCGGCGGGAGAGGCGTTGCGCGAATATCTGTCGGGCATTTGCCTAAGAAAAGCGGACATTCCGGTGTACATGAATGCGACCGGAGAGGAGCTTGGAGACGGCGATGTGACGGAGCTTTTGGTTCGTCAGGTGCAGAGCAGTGTGCGCTTGGAGGATTCGCTACGCAAGCTGCTTGCGTGGGAGGACGTGCGATTTATTGAAATCGGTCCCGGAGCGACGATGGCGGGATTTTTGAAGAAAACCGCAAGAGCGATGGGTGTTGAGGTATCGGTGAGAAGCATCGATACGGCTGAGGACCTGAAAAGGGTTCTCGAGGAAGTATAGAAAAAGGGAGAAATGAAGATGGGAAGAACAGCGATTGTAACAGGCGGAAGCCGTGGCATCGGACGGGCGATTTGCGTACGACTTGCGAAGGCGGGAGTCGATGTCGTGCTGGCATATGCAAATGGCGAAGAGGCGGCGAAGGAAACCGTCGCTCTTTGTGAGGCAGAGGGCGTGCGCGCACTGGCGGTACGTGCCAATGTCGCGAGCTCCGAGGAATGCGAGGCACTGGTGCGGGAGGCAGAGGCATTTGCCGAGGGAAGCGTGGATATCCTTGTGAACAACGCGGGAATTACACGCGACGGACTACTGATGCGCATGAGCGATGAGGATCTCGCTCGCGTGCTCGAGGTCAATCTGAACGGAAGCTTTTACATGATGCGCGCGGTATCGAAGGGAATGCTTCGCAGAAGAAGCGGTCGCATCGTCAACATCAGTAGCGTGGTCGGTCTGTACGGAAATGCCGGACAGGTCAACTATGCGGCGAGCAAGGCAGCCATCATCGGTATGACAAAGTCGCTCGCAAAGGAGCTGGCATCGCGTAAGGTGACGGTAAATGCCGTGGCACCGGGTATGATTGCAACGGATATGACCGACGCCATTCCCGCAGCGGCGCGTGAGCAAATGCTCGCACACATCGGCTTCGGCGAGATGGGAACGCCGGAGGACATTGCAAATGCGGTAGCATTTCTCGTAAGCGATGAGGCACGATACATTACCGGACAGGTGCTTGAGGTGTCCGGCGGAATTACGTTATAGAGAACGGCTAAGGAAAGGGAAGATGTTGATATGAGACGAGTAGTAATCACGGGAATGGGCGCGATTACGCCCATCGGAAATAACGTAGCTGAGCTGTGGGAATCGGTGCAGGAGGGCCGCCTCGGCATTGGTCCGATTACACAGTACGACACAGAGGGTCGCAAGGTAACGCTTGCGGCAGAGGTAAAGAATTTTGTACCGGCTGAGATGCTCGACCCGCGCGAGGCTCGCAAGATGGACCGTTTTACCCAGTTTGCGATGGTTGCGGCAAAGGAGGCTGCTGAGGACGCAGGACTTCCGAGTGCCGAGCTGAATCGCGACCGCTGCGGAGTCATTGTGTCGAGCGGCATCGGTGGTTTGACGACGATTCACAACGAAGAGCAAAAGGGCATAGAGAAGGGCTACGACCGCGTATCCCCGTTCTTTATTCCGATGACGATTTCCAATATGGCAGCAGGACAGATTGCGATTGCAAATGGCTTTCACGGCCTTTGCTCCTGCGTCGTAACGGCCTGCGCCGGAGGAACGAATGCGGTGGGTGATGCATTTCATTACATTCGCGACGGCTATGCGGAGGTAATGCTCTGCGGTGGCGCGGAGGCGTGTATCAACACGCTCGGTATCGGAGGTTTTACGGCGATGAAGGCTTTGAATTGTTCGACCGATCCGACTCGCGCGTCGATTCCGTTTGATAAGGAGCGTAGTGGCTTTGTCATGGGCGAGGGTGCCGGAATGCTGGTGCTTGAGGAATACGAGCATGCGGTTGCTCGCGGTGCGAAGATTTATTGTGAGGTTGTCGGCTACGGCGCAAATTGCGACGCACATCATATGACGGCTCCCCTTGAGGACGGCAGCGGCGCAGCCGCTTGTATGCGCCTGGCACTGCAGGATGGCGGCATTTCGCCTGAAAGCGTGAGCTATATCAATGCACACGGCACGTCCACGCATCTCAACGACCGTTGCGAGACGCAGGCGGTTCGTCAGGTGTTCGGCGAGAGCGCAAATGCTCTGCCGGTGAGCTCCACGAAGTCGATGACCGGGCATTTGCTCGGCGCAAGCGGCGCAGTGGAGGCCATCATCACGGCACTCAGCGTAGTGAACGATTACGTGCCGGCCACCATCAACTATCGCGTGCCCGACGAGGAGTGCGACCTCGATATCGTACCGAATGAGGGACGTCATGTACCCGTGAACTACGCCATGTCGAATTCGCTCGGCTTCGGCGGTCACAATGCAACGATAGTGCTCGGAAAAGCTACGCGCGATTGATTGTGAAAGGAGAATGCTATGACTTTGGATTCAAATGAAATACAGAAGATATTGCCTCATCGCTATCCGTTTTTGCTCGTGGACCGCATCGACGAGTGCGAGCCGGGCAAATATGCGAAGGGGCGCAAATGCGTGACGGCGAACGAAATGCATTTTCTCGGGCATTTTCCCGAGAAGCACGTGATGCCGGGCGTGTTGATTATCGAAGCGCTGGCTCAGACCGGTGCTGTGGCGATTCTTTCGGAGGAAGAGAACAGAGGGAAGATTGCCTTTTTCGGCGGAATCAAGCATGCGCGCTTCCGCAAGCAGGTCGTGCCGGGAGATGTGCTTTGTCTCTCCTGTGAGATCACGTCGAGACGCGGACCGATCGGTACGGGACAGGCGGTAGCAACCGTGGACGGACAGGTGGCTGCAACGGCGGAACTTACATTTGCAATCGGCTCGGAAAACTGATATACTGAGGTGTACGTAAAATATAACCGCAGCGCGTGCGGCTAGGAGGAAAAGATGCTTCAGAATACGTTTCACCGTGTCTATACGAAGTTCAAATTGCATTTTTATCAGATGGTGTTCGAGCGTTGGCAGAACCGCGAGACATCGCTGACAACCGTAGAAACCTACTGTATGGAGATTATCTACGCATTGAACAAACCGACCGTCAATGAGTTCGCAACGACGGCCAACCTTTCGTCGCCAAATGCGGCATATAAGGTCAGCAAGCTTATCAACAAGGGCTACATTCGCAAGGTACAGTCCATGGAGGACAAGCGTGAATATCATCTCGAGGTGACGGACAAGTACCTCGAATACTACAACATCAACTACCAATACCATGAGACCGTAATGCGCCGAGTGCAAGAGCGCTTCACTCCTGAAGAGCTGCAGGTGCTCATTAAGGTGATGAAGGTCATGGACGAGGAGCTGATGCCGGAGGTAATGTTGCCGGATAGCGAGGAGTGATAGGCAGCGTAGCTGCCGTGTGATTGGCGCAGCTAAAGCAACGCCGGTGTTAGCCAGCGAAGCTGGCGGTGAGGCGCAGCGAAACTGCGCGGATACTTTTTGAAACTTAAAAAGCCTGCGGCTTTGTGAACTGCATTCGTATTGCACGAATTGCAAGTCACTCGCCGCAGGCGTTTTTTTGTTGAATCGGAACCATCAATTGTCCGTCAGATTCGCTCCGAACAGGTACGCGGAGCTTCACTGCAGCGCTTGCGCTGCTAACACTTTCGGTGCATAGCGCCGAATAACACCGCGCTGCTTGCAGCGCTATCACTGCCGCCTTTGGCGGCTATCACTTCTCCAATCTCTCCACCGCTTCCTCCAGCAACGAAATGATCGGCAAATGCTGCGGGCACACCGCCTCGCACTGGCCGCAGGCGAGACATGCGGAGGCCTTGCCGGAAAAGCCGGTGAGGCTGTTATAGAAGAATCGCGGGCGATTGTCGTTCGCGAATTTGCGACTTGTGTTGACTGCGCTGAAGATCTCTGGAATGCGAATGTCCATTGGGCAACCGTCGACGCAGTAGCGACAGGAGGTGCAACCGATGAGCGGGGTGGCGAGCATTTTCTCGAGAACCTTTGCAAGTACCGCATGTTCCTCCTCGGTCAGAGGCTGAAAGTCGGTAAAGGTTGCGAGGTTGTCCTCCACCTGTGCTTCGTCGGACATGCCGCTCAAAATCGTTCCGATGCCGTCCAAGCCGCCGACAAAGCGCATTGCCCAAGAAGCTACGGAGCGGTTCGGGGTAACGGCTTTGAACATTTGCTCAAGCTCGGGATCGACATTTGCGAGCGTGCCGCCCTTGACAGGCTCCATGATGATCATCGGAATGCCGCGATCGAGTAGAATTCGGTGGAGCTTGCCGCTGTGAACGAGCGGGTTGTCCCAGTCCGCGTAGTTGAGCTGAATCTGCACGAACTCAACCTCGGGATGCTCGTCCAGCACGCGCTCGAGAAGTTCCGGCGTTCCGTGGAAGGAGAAGCCGAAATGACGAATCTTGCCCTCGGCCTTCTTCTGCATCGCCCAGGTGAAGCAGTCGTAGTCCACATACGTGGTATAATTTGCACCGTCCTCCAAGCTGTGGAGCAGGTAGTAATCGAAATACGTCAGTCCGGTTCGCTCAAGCTGCTCGTCAAATACGCGGTCACAGTCATCCTTGCAGGAAAGCGCCCACGCCGGAAGCTTTGTTGCCACGGTAAATGCCTCTCTCGGGTAGCGCGCCAGCAACACGTCCTTCACAACACGCTCCGAATTGCCGCCGTGGTACACGTACGCGGTATCAAAATAATTAAATCCGGCCTTCATATAGCGGTCCACCATGTCCGCCACGCGCGGAATGTCAATCTGTCCGTCCTTCTCCGGCAATCTCATCAGACCGAAGCCGAGCTTCGGCATATTCTCTATCAAAATGCTCATCATTTGCCCCTTTCTGCTGTACGCCCATAAGTACTCGCACACGAGATAATTTTATTGTATTGTAGCATGCGCAAAATGCCCTTGTCAAGAAATCGACTCGCCGCCGCGGTCTTGTACGGCACGCATTTTCATGCTATACTTGAGGTAAGAAACGGTGGTGTCTGTGGGGGACAGCACGTGTATTCATGGAGGGTAGAAGCATGGAGACTTTCTGGGGAATCGGTATCGGCGGCGGACTTGCCAAGGGAAATGTGCGAATTCAGCGAAGCTATGCGTATGTGCCGAATACAGAGCGCAGCGGCTCGGCAGAGGAAGAGCTGGCGCGGTTTGAGGCGGCGAAGACGGTGGCTTCCGAGGAGCTGGCGCGTGTGTGCGAGAAGGCTAAGGCGGAAGTGGGTCTTGTGCAGGCGGCTTTGTTCGAGGGATATGTGGCGATGGTGGCGGATCCCGAGCTGCAGGAGGCTGTGGAGCGGAAGCTGCGCAGTGAGGCGGTGACGGCAGAGTGTGCGGTGACTGAGGCGGCGGAGCATTTTGCTACGGTGCTGGAGGCATCGGACGATACATATATGCGGGCCAGAGCCGCGGATGTGCGGTATGTGGCGGAGTGTATCCTAAGAGGGTTCGGTGCGAACTCCGCAGGGAACGAAGCATCTGCAAGTGACGACAATTCGGGCGACAGCCCTATCATAGTATGTGCGGAAGACATTACGGCGGAGACGGTCGTGTCCGTCGATACGAGCCGAGTGGTCGGCTTGCTTAGCGCCGGCGGAACGAAGGAGTCCCATAGTGCGGTGTTGGCGGAACTTCGCGGAATTCCCGCGGTGTTTGGAATCGGTGCGGAGGCATTTGCCACGCTTTGTGAAGGGCGGGCCATCCTGCTCAACGCGGACACCGGCGAGGTGACGACAAATCCCGAGCGGATTGCGGCCGCCGTGAGCGGAACGGAAGCCGAGACGTCTGCCGAAGCGGAAGAGACGTCGTGTCCGGAGTCGGCCGGTACGGAAGCATCGACCGAGTCTGTGCCCTACCATACGATTGACGGCGTGCGCGTGCGCATTCTCGCAAACCTTGCAAATGCAGCCGATGCGGCAAATGCTCTGCGGCTCGGCGCGGAGGGCGTAGGCCTGTTTCGGAGCGAGGGCATTTTCCTCGGGGCGACGACTTGGCCTTCGGAGGAGCTGCAATACGAGCAATAT
>JAZRJF010000049.1:0-38927 GCA_045645665.1 Lachnospiraceae bacterium
TTCTACAACTGTAAGACGGCATGGAAACACGGTTTCCGCCGCAAAAACTGAATTCGTATCCACCTCCTTTATGCAAATGTAGCATGCAATCACCTCCCCTTTCTTTCGTGCATTTCTCGAGCAGGACAACCCCCTCTGCACTTTACTGCAAAGGGGGTGACAAACCTATAGGTTCGCTCTGCAATAGCACAGAATGGTCGGTAGCGATTTTCTAAACCGTGATGTTACCGGTCGCCCCTCTACACTCTACAACAGGGACCCTGCCCTCATACTTCAACCATGAACCTTTCGCTCCTCGCCCCGGCCGCATCCCTCCGTGCAGTCAGCCGTTCGCCTTCCGATTGTGAGGTTACAATCTTTATTTTCCGTTATTGGGTCCTAGAGGCGACATCCCTCCGTGCACATGGCTCGCGTTAGACTTCCGTTACTGTAGGAGAGTCATCTCGCTCATTTTGCACTGTTCGAAGCGCATTGCGCGAGTTTGCAAAATGAGCGAATAAGATGACCCTCCTGCAGTAGGAAGACAGCGGCTATACGCACGGAGGGATGCCGCCTCTCGGACACCTATGACAGATTCTTTGATTGCAACCTCACAATCGGAAGGCTACCACGAGCATCTACGCGGAGGGATGCGGCCGGGGCGGGGGAGTGAAGGATTCATGGTTGAAATATTGAGGGACATTTGGTATACTACCAAACAGAGCAAATTTGCACGGGGTTTCCCTGTGCGCATATATAGAATTGGAGTAGATATTATGAGCGAAGAATTTGAACAGAACCAAGAAAGCTGTACCCATGATTGTTCCACCTGTAGCGCAAGCTGCGGTAGCCGCAAGCCCGACAAGTCGGAGTTTTTGGCACCGGCGAATAAGTACAGCAAGGTAAAGAAGATCATCGGCGTAGTTAGTGGAAAGGGTGGCGTTGGTAAGTCCTTCGTGACCTCGAATATGGCTGCTATCTTGCAGCGTAAGGGTTACCAGTGCGGTATCTTGGATGCGGACGTGACCGGACCTTCCATTCCGAAGGCATTTGGCATTACCGGACCTGCTGAGGCCAATGATGAGGGCATTTTCCCGGTTGAAACCGCTACGGGCATTCGCGTGATGAGCGTAAACCTTCTGTTGCCGGATGAGGAGATGCCGGTAGTTTGGCGTGGTCCCGTTATCGCAGGAACCGTAAAGCAGTTCTATAGCGACGTTATGTGGGGCGAGGTAGACTACCTGTTTGTAGATATGCCTCCCGGAACCGGTGATGTACCGCTTACGGTATTTCAGTCCTTGCCGGTAGACGGAATCATCATTGTTACGAGCCCTCAGGACCTCGTATCGATGATCGTAGCTAAGGCAGTGAATATGGCGGTTCAGATGGATGTTCCGATCCTCGGAATCGTTGAGAACTACAGCTATTTCGAGTGCAAGAAGTGCGGCGAGAAGCACGCTATCTTCGGCGAGAGTCGCATTGAGGAGGTTGCTGCAAAGCATGGCCTTCAGGTACTTGCAAAGCTTCCGATCGACCCCGAGGCGGCAGCAACGGTGGACGCAGGCGGAGTAGAGGCGATCAGCAACGATGCTTTGGAGGAGATGGCTCCTGTTTTAGAGAACCTTTTGAAGTAAAATGTGAGACCGGCAGAGAGTTCTTTGCCGGTCTTTTTGCATTTTTCTTCGGAAAATGCTCCTTGCCGTGAGGGGCCTCGGAAGGGTAGGCATTTGTGAGACATTTGTCGTACAAAACATGAAAAAGAGGTTGACAAATCTTTCAACGATAGGATACAATAATATAGAATGAGTATAGGTCGAAAGTTTGTCTTGTGTGAGGTAGAATATGCGAGTAATTGCAGGAAGTGCAAGAAGGCTGTTGCTGAAGACACCGCGAGGTCTTGAGACTCGTCCTACGTCAGATCAGATAAAAGAGACCTTGTTTAACATGTTGAATCAGGAGCTTCCCGGATGTCAGTTTCTTGACTTGTTCAGCGGAAGCGGCGGACTCGGCATAGAGGCTCTCAGTCGTGGTGCTGACTACGCTTGCTTTGTGGAGAACGGGCGCGAAGCCCTTCAGTGCATTCGAGAGAATCTCGAGCATACGAGGCTGGCTGACAGAGCAACCGTGTATGGTATGGATGCTTTGAATGCGTTGAAGCGGATGGAGTCTGAGAAGCGACAGTTTGATGTTATAGTAGCGGATCCGCCCTATCGTAAGGATTGGGAGAGAGTGTTGCTCGGAGCATTGCAGGGGTCGTCCTTGTTGCACGAGGATACGCTTTTGGTAATTGAGACCGCGCTTGATAATTGTGTAGAGGCTGCTGCCTCTGAGTATGGTTTTACGATTGATAGAGTAAAGACCTACAAGTCGAATCAGCACTGGTTTTTGTACCCGGATAGATGAAGGAGGAGTACGGGAGCGTGGGCTTGACAGAGAACAAAGAGAATATCGGAATCTACGCCGGAAGCTTCGATCCGGTGACGCTTGGGCATTTGGATATTATAGTTCGGGCGTCGCGTGTGGTGGATCGTTTGATTATCGGTGTGCTGAATAATCAGAGCAAGGTTCCGAAGTTTACGGTAGAAGAGCGATTGGATATGCTTCGCCGTGTGACGAAAGACATTCCGAACGTGGAAGTACAATCGTTTTCGGGATTGACAGTGGATTTTGCAAAAGAACAGGGTGCGAAGGTTTTGGTGCGAGGCTTGCGTGCGGTTACGGACTTTGAGTACGAGCTGCAGATTGCGCAGCTGAACCACAAGCTGAACCCGGAATTGGACACGATTTTCTTTACTACGAGCGTTGAGTATTCCTATTTGAGCTCGAGCAGTGTGCGGGAGATTGCAAGCTACGGCGGCGACATTACGCAGTTCGTTCCGGCCGAAGTGGTAGAGAATGTGTATGATAAATTTAAGCGATAAAGGAGATACAACGATGGTTAACCGTATTGAGCAGATAATTGAAGAGATTTATGAGTTTATTGAAGGATGTAAGCCTACGACGTTCTCCCAGAATAAAGTGGCGGTACCGAAGGACGAGCTGTACGATTTGCTCGACGAGCTTAGATTGCGTACTCCGGATGAGATTAAGCGCTATCAGAAGATTATCGCTAATCGCGATTCCATTATCGCGACGGCAGAGGAGAAGGCTGAGTCCATTATCGAAGAGGCTAAGGCAAAGGCTCGTCAGCTTGTAAGCGAGCACGAGATTATGCAGCAGGCATATGCCAGAGCAAATGAGATGGTTTCCTCGGCAGGTAGCGAAGCAGATGAGATGCTTCGTAGCGCAAACAGCGATGCAGAAGCAATCCGTACAGGCGCTTTGAATTACGCGAACGACATTATGACCGATATGGAGCGTATCCTTTCCGATGCATATGAGTCCACCCGTGTACGTGCGGAGAACTTGATTTCCACGCTTCGTGAAAGCTACGAGGTAGTTGCTACGAATCGTCAGGAGCTGTACGCTCAGCTGAATCCCGAGGAGGCTGCTTCCGTATACGATGACGCGATTGCGACCGTTACGGCAGAGGACGATTTCGATTTCGATTCCAACACATTCTTGGATAACATCGAGGAGTAATGCATTTTCCGAAACGACGGTAGTGGTTATCGCCGTAAGTGGGATGCCTATAGAACATAGCATACATACATGAGAGCAGACGTTGCACCTGTCATCAGCAGGGCGATGGTTGCTCTCATTTTTATGTAGCGCCCAATCGGGAAAGGGTATTCGGCCAGCATCGACTTGGTTTGTAGTACGCCGGAGAGCCCGCCGAAGGAAACGAGACCGGTCATGAGAGGGATACGATAGTTGAGGGGTAGCCCTTGATCGGCCAAAAGGCTACAGCCGCTTGTAACCTCGAGGATGCCGCACAAAAAAGCGGAGACGGAGAGCGGTAACTTCGGAAGAAAGACTGCGAAGCCCGCTTGCAGAAAGCACGACAGCGTTGAGAATATCATGACATAGGCGCCGACTCGTGCGATGGCAATGAGCGAGCTTGTGACGGTCTCTTCGAGGATGACCGCTAACGATTTGTCGGTCGTGGTGGTGGCACGCTGCATTTTCATAGGGCCGGCGGACGATAGACGCAGTTCGCTCGGCCAGAGCATTTTACAGGCAAATGCGCCGAAAAGAAGGTGGAGGACGTAAAAGCAAGTACAATATGCAAAGGTGATATCGGTGACGCCAAAGCAATGCGTGCAAAGGTAACCGACCAGAAAGCCGGGGCTGAGGCAGGTAGAAAGTACGAGAGGATAAAGGGGTACCTGTGAGTCTTTAGGTATTCGCTCGGACAAGAGGGAGGCACCGACGGGCATTCCGGAGATAAGTCCGAGCACGAGAATCGGTGAGTAGCCACGCGGTAAACGAAGAACTCGCTCGGCGAACGGCGCCAACAAGCGTGAAAGCGGCTCCAATGTAGACGTGCGAAATAGGATTCCCGTCAAGAGGAGAAACGGAAGCATTGTGGGGATTAGTATTTGCGACCACAGAGTGAGACCGTAGGTGGCGCCAAGCTGTACAAGTTCGGGAAAGCGAAGGGCCAGAATGAGCAAAAGCACCAAGCCGGACAAAAGAAAAAGACGCTTCATGAATACTCCGGACCATAGGATTCTAATAGGTATGCGTCGGCAATACCGGATAGAACCTGCTACAGTCTACGGAAGCATCAAGAAGCGTCTTTGATAATCGGACCTTACCAGCCCGTGACGAGCGTATAAAGCTTGTGAATACAGCGCGGATGCGCGTTCCTCCAAAGCATAGAGCTCAGCTGCCGTCTCCGGGAGAGTACGAACATCGGACGCAAGTCGTATGAGCAGCGGAGAGGACGTCTTTTCGGAAAGCACACTCAAAAGCGGCTTGGCGGATGAGCGCATGCCGAGAACCTGAACGTAAGGTGTTGAGGCACAGGCTTCGTACTTAGCGGAAGAGTCCTTTGTAATGTCTAATAGGAGATGGCACAGTGCCCGATCCACGTGCGTTCGCGTGTGCGAGCGTTCTTTGACCTGCTCCCCTAAGGACGTGTAGGAAAATGCCGCGCGAGAAGCTCGGTGAATTCTACGGGCCGAATCCTCGCCGATATCACTGATGGAAGCGATGTCTTGCGGAGTCATCGGTTGCAGCTTGGCAAAGAGCAGATTGCTGAAATCGTCCGGCAGGAGAGCATTTGCAATGTTGTTCTCGTAGAGAGACTTTAGCTCTGCCGGCACGGAATCGTACGGGAAGTCGGCAGTATCGTCTAGGAGCTGCTTTCGAATAGCGGTTGCGGAGCAGTAGAGCCCCGGGCTGTCGTCGTGGTAGCCTGAGCCGATGCGAGTGATCGGAACGGAGCAAATGCTACTTTGAAGCAAGAGCTTTTGCTTTTCATATTCGATGGCGAGAATGTTATTCGGCAAAGCGAGCACAGCCTCTGAATCGGGGATACATTTGCTCAGCGCATATGCTCTCGCCAGCGGGAAGGAAATGCCCTCGGAAAGCTTCTCGCGAAGGAGCTGCTTGTAGTCGGCAGGTTCGTCGGCAAGGTAGGCGGCTATCTTGTGAATGCATTGCTGCGTAGCTTCCGGTGAGCTGTCGCTCGGAACCTCAATGCCGTAAGAGAGGTGTGTTGTGACGCCGAGCGAATCGAACAGCTTAACACCGCCACGTGCAAAAAACTCCGCACTTGCAGTTGATGTATAGGTCGGAAGCTGGAGAACCATATCGGCTCCCGCAAGCAAGGCGGCCTCTGCACGAACATAGCGGTCCAGTAAGGCGGGCGTGCCGCGCTGCACGAAATCCCCGCTCATGGCCACAATAAGATAATCACATCCGGTCTGCGCTTTGGCTTCCCGGATGTGATATGCGTGCCCGTTATGGAACGGGTTATATTCAGCTATAATCCCTGTGACGCGCATGGTCTTACATCTTTTCCGGTTCCGGATACGTAACGCCGAAGGTATCTACGGTTACGCTCTCCATAACAACCGGACGGAACGGACGATCACCGGGAAGAGTGCGGATCTCTGCGATTGCATTTACCGCATCCATGCCCTCGATAATCTTACCGAATGCAGCATACTCTCCATCGAGATACGGAGAAGCGTGGTGCATAATGAAGAACTGAGAGCCTGCGGAATTCGGATCCATAGCGCGTGCCATGGAAAGAACGCCGGGAGTGTGAGAAAGGTTGTTCTCAAATCCGTTATGAGAGAACTCGCCCTTAATCTGATAGCCCGGGCCGCCGATGCCGATTCCCTTCGGACATCCACCCTGAATCATAAAGCCCGCAATGATACGGTGAAAGGTAAGACCGTCATAGAAGTGCTTGTTAATCAAGGAAATGAAATTGTTTACGGTATTGGGCGCAATCTCCGGATAAAGCTCTGCCTTAAACGTAGCGCCGTCGTTCATAGTAAAGGTTACGATAGGATTCTGTGCCATGATGATTCCTCCATGAATTATTGTACAAATGCGTGATAGATGGCGTCGATAGCAGCTTCGAAATCTGCACCTGCAACACCGATAATGATGTTAAGCTCGCTGGAGCCCTGATCAATCATACGAATGTTAACGGAAGCGCGGTCAAGTGCCGTGAAGATACGAGCAGCGGTTCCTCGGTTGGAGCGCATGCCGCGTCCTACGACTGCGATGAGCGCGAGATCCGTAGCGATGTCGATCGAGTCGGGATCTGCCGTACGATGAATCTCGGCAAGTACGGACTGCTCCTTTGCCTCGAACTCGCTTTGATGAACCAATACGGAAAGAGTATCGATTCCGGAAGGCATGTGCTCGAAGCTGATGCCGCCGGCTTCAAATGCGGAAAGAACCTTTCTGCCAAAGCCGATCTCGGAGTTCATCATATCCTTCTCGATGTTGATTGCGGTAAAGCCCTTCTTTCCGGCAATACCCGTAATCGTGTAAGGAGCCTTCTTAGAAGTATTCTCTACGATATAAGTTCCGGGATCCTCGGGAGCGTTGGTGTTACGGATGTTGATCGGAATACCTGCCGAACGAACGGGGAAGATTGCATCCTCGTGCAATACGCCTGCACCCATATAGGAAAGCTCACGAAGCTCACGGTACGTAATGGTTTCAATTACCTTGGGATTCTCAACGATGCGAGGATCGGTTACGAGGAAACCGGATACATCGGTCCAGTTCTCGTACAGATTGGCGCCGACTGCCTTAGCAACGATTGAGCCGGTAATGTCGGAGCCGCCGCGGGAGAAGGTCTTAACTCTACCATCGCGGTAAGCGCCGTAAAAGCCGGGGATAACCGCGTGCTCTACGGTAGCAAGCTTTGCGGAAAGCACGGTGTTCGTGTAATCGGCATCGAAGTTGCCGGCTTCATCGAAGAAAATGTACTCAGCCGCATCGATAAATGTATAGCCGAGATAAGCAGCCAAAAGGATACCGTTGAGGTACTCTCCGCGAGATGCGGCGTAATCTCTGCCGGCATGAGCGGAAAACTGCTCGCGAATCTTCGCAAATTCGTCATCGAGAGAAACTTCCAACGAAAGACCCTCGATAATCTCGTTGTATCTTGCCAGGATAGCGGCAAGAGCATCGTCGAAATCCTGTCCGCTCTCAGCAAGAGAGTAGCAGTGATAAAGCATATCGGTAACCTTCGTATCTGCACCTGAACGCTTGCCCGGTGCGGAAGGTACTACATAGCGGCGGTTGTGGTCTGACAAAATGATGTTGCGAACCTTGCGAAACTGCTCCGCATTTGCCAAAGAGCTTCCGCCGAACTTAACGACTTTAAGCATAATAACCTCCTGATAGTCTACGATAGAGTGCTTGCGAAATTGCCTTTGCTCGAAAGCCACTTTCTTCGAACGGCAACCCGCGCTTACTGCGTAGACGATAATGTATGTGATAACTCATGCGCCGGTATAGCCCACGTGGGCGGCGCAAGTCGCATCGGAACAATCGTCTCTGTGCTTCCTTGATATTATAAAGAGAAATCAAATGCGACCATCTAATATAATACGCACTTTTAAGAAATAATCAAGTCAAAAATGAAAAAAGGAACACTTTTGCTAATAGAATGTGATTGGCGGAATGGCTATGATTGCTGTGGCGTTTGCTATTTACTTTCGAGTCGGTTTGTGATAGAATGTTGTCGAGTATGTCATAGTGGCGGATTATGGGATGCTTTAGAAGAGATAAGGACGAGGATTTCTATGGAACGATTGATTATTGCGATTACAAACCGTGTGAAGCAGGCATTTGCGGAATGCGGCTATGATAGCAAATACGGATCTGTTTCGGTATCGAACAGACCGGATTTGTGCCAGTACCAGTGTAACGGAGCTTTGGCAGCAGCGAAGGAGTATAGAAAGGCTCCGATTGCCATTGCCAATGAGATTGTGGCAAAGCTTGCGGACTTTGATATGCTTTCGCAGTGTGAGGCAATTATGCCGGGCTTTATCAACATGTCGTTGAAGCCGGAGGCGATTGCGAACTATGTATTTGCAATGGGACAGGACGAGAAGCTACTCGTCGGTGAGCCGGAGAACAAGCAGACGATTGTCGTGGATTACGGCGGACCGAACGTAGCGAAGTCGCTGCATGTAGGACATTTGAGACCGGCGATTATCGGTGAGGCGATTAAGCGTATTTTGCGTTTCGCGGGCCATGAGGTAATCGGCGATGCGCATCTGGGTGACTGGGGCCTTCAGATCGGCTTGATCATTACCGAGCTGAAGAGAAGAAAGCCGGATTTGCCGTACTACGACGAGTCCTTTACGGGCGAATATCCGGCAGAGGCACCGTTTACGATGGCTGAGCTCGAGGAGATTTACCCTTATGCCAGTGCATATTCCAAGGAGAACGAGGAGTACAAGGAAGAGGCGCGTCACGCGACCTACCTTTTGCAGAATAAGCACCGCGGCTACAACGCGCTTTGGAAACACATCATGACGGTTTCCATGGAGGACCTCAAGAAGAACTACAAGAAGCTTCAGGTGGAATTCGATCTGTGGAAGAGGGAAAGCGATGCACAGCCGTATATTCCGGAGATGATTGAGCATATGAAGGCCGGAGGCTTTACGCGTATCAGTGAGGGCGCTTTGGTCGTAGACGTGAAGGAGGAGACGGACACGAAGGAGCTTCCTCCGTGCATGATTCTCAAATCGGACGGAGCAACGCTTTACAACACCACCGACTTGGCTACGATTGTGGAGCGTATGAAGCTGTTCCATCCGGACAACATCATTTACGTTGTTGACAAGCGTCAGGATCTCTATTTTGATCAGATTTTCCGTTGTGCGAGAAAGACCGGCTTGGTGGAAAAGGATACGAAGCTGACATTCATCGGTTTTGGTACGATGAACGGCAAGGACGGAAAGCCCTTTAAGACAAGAGATGGCGGTGTTATGAAGCTCGAGTCGCTTGTCGGAAGCATTGCCGAAGAGGTATATCGCAAGATGGAGAGCCGCGATCTTTCCGAGGAAGAGATGAGAAGCATTTCGGAGATGGTCGGCTTGGCTGCGCTGAAGTATGGTGATTTGTCCAATCAGGCGAATAAGGACTACGTGTTCGATATCGAAAGATTTACGTCCTTCGAGGGCAACACCGGACCGTATATTTTGTACACAATGGTGCGTATTAAGTCCATTTTGACAAAGGCAGGACAGTTGCCTGAGATGGTAACGTCGGCGAGCAATCGTGAATATGGCGAGGACGAGGTCAATCTGTTGTTGACGGCCTCCCGTTTCGCTGAGATGTTGGAGCGTGCCGCAGAGGAGCTGGCGCCGCATAAGCTGTGTCAGTACATGTATGAGCTGTCGAACCAGTTTAACAGCTTCTATCATGCGAACAAGATCCTTGCGGAGGAAGATGAAACGAAGAGACAAGAGTGGCTCACGCTTTTACAGGTGACGCTTAGTATTTTGAGTGCCGGGGCGCAGATGCTTGCGTTCGACGTCCCCGACAGAATGTAGGGAAGAGAGGTAGAACAGATGAAGAGAGTGAGTATGAATCCGAGATGTGCGCTGGTATGGCTTGT
Source organism: Lachnospiraceae bacterium (assembly GCA_045645665.1). Lineage (GTDB taxonomy): Bacteria > Bacillota > Clostridia > Lachnospirales > Lachnospiraceae > ISDg. The sequence goes on from JAZRJF010000049.1 coordinate 9,971, forward strand.
GTTGCTGCTGTCTCTGCTGTTTGCTACGATGACGTGTGCAATGGCCGAGGGAGAAGAGGACGGTCAGGATGAGATCGTGGATTATGTCAATGCCGAAGAGTATACGACCGGTTACTTTGAGGGCGTAATCAACGATTCCGTATCTTCGCATGTAAATGTGCGTTATGGTCCGGGCTCCGATAAGTACGAAGTTATTACGACCTCGACGGGAAAATCCGTTCAGCTGAAGCGTGGAACAGCGGTTTCCGTTGTCGGCGAGACGAAGGACTCCGCGTTGGATGTGTGGTATCACATTCAGTTCGAGTTCGAGGGAGAGGCAATTGACGGTTACTGCTTGGGAAGCTTTATTTCCAAGGGTGACAAGGTGCTTTTCACCCCTACGCCTACGCCCAGCCCTACCGAAGCACCGACAGCTACACCTACGTTGCCGGAGGATGCTCCGATTGTGTTTAATCCCACAGCGACGCCGTCTCCGCAGACACAGGATATGCTTGAGAAGAGCGACGGCTTGGGACCGATGATGTATATTTTGATTCTGTTCATCGTGGTAATCGTATTTGTAGTTATCTACACGATTGTTACGAAGGTTCAGGAGGAGCGTCTTGAGAAGGAGATGGAGCGCTACACGAACCGTGGTAGCTTCCAGAAGCTCGATGGCGAGAGTGATGAGGATTTCCTCGCAGCTAAGAAGGATTATTTTGATTCTCTGAACCTCGGTGACGGCGAGAGACGCCCGGCAACCAAGGATGATGAGATCGAGTTGGATTTGAACGGTATTTTCGATGAGACTTCGGTCTATGTGACGGAAGAGGATATCGATACGAAGACTACCGATATTACCGCAGAGGAGTTTGAGGACGAGGCCGAGGAAGCATTGGAGGAAGTGTCCGAAGAGCTTTCCGAGGAACTTGCTCAGCTCGGCGATTGGGATGTTGAAGAGGCATCTGCCTTTGACGAGGAAGAGGTAGCAGGCGCAGAGCAGACCTTTGATGGAATCGAAGAAGAGATTACCGAGAATCTCGGTGATGCGGCTGAGGCAATTCAGCAGGCCGCACCGATTGCGGAAGTGGTTTCCAATGCTTCGGCATTGCTTGAGAAGCTCAATCAGCTTAAGGAGCAGGATACGCTGTATCATAAGCTCTATGGCGAAGGTGAGATTATCGATAACAGCGATTCTGAGGTGATTCAGGTTCGTTTCGGTAGAGATTTGCGCTTCCTCAAGAAAGAAAAGCTGGCAAAGAAGGAATTGGTGGAGCTGGACTAATGCGCTTAACCAGATGAGGTTTATTGATGAAACAAGTATTTTTGAAAGACCTGAGAGGCATTCTTGCCTCTCGGGTTATGATTGTAGCGTCCTTTGTGATTTTAGAGATCTTCGTGATGATCGGAGCATTTTCGAACAACGTGGGATTGACCTCGACGGCACTTTACGTGTATATCTTTGCGACGATAGGCATCATTCTTTATCATGTAATGGAAGCGGGGAGCATCTATTTGGGCAATCTGCGTCAGGTGCCTTACTTCGATAAGATGAAGAGCGATGGAATTCCGGCGTCAAAGGTGCTGTTGTTCAAGCATTTGCACACATGGATTTCCATGATGATTTGCGCAGTGTTGTATGTAGGCGGACTTGCGTTAGATGTTCTGCTTGTGCTGAAGCGTTTCCCCGGCGAGAAAGAAGGGCTTGAAGGCTTTGGACTTCACGAGATGATTGTCGGTGCGGGCGATGCATTTGTGCCGGCATTGATTACAACGGTGTTGGAATATGCAATGATTATGCTTGTAATGCTGGCACTCGGCTATTTTGCGGTTACGATGACATTTGCGTTTTTCGTAAAGCAGAGATTCACCGGCTTTTTCAGCGTTGTAGTATACATTACGTTCGGCTATTCAATCGTGGCAATTAACAGAGCGTTGGCAGGAGCATTTCAGGGAATTGCGCTGCATTTGATGAGTTCGTTGGCGAATGTAGTGTTGGCTGCGATTCTGTTCTTTGTGACGCTTTGGGGCTTGCGTTCGAAGATACTGGCGAAGAGGCAGGATGAGATGCTGTAAGAAGGCATTGAGTGGTTTACAAACGAAAAAAGAAAGAACTTTGGAGGCAAACTGATATGGCAAATGTGAATCCCTTTTATTGTGTACGTCCGAGACGCGACCTTGTACATCGCGTGGCGGCATTGCCCTATGATGTATATAACCGTGCTGAGGCTAAGGCGGTTGCATTGAAGGATCCACTTTCATTTTTGAACATTGACAGACCGGAGAGCAATATGCCGGATGAGACCGACATTTACGATCCTGCAGTGTATGCAAAGGCAAAGGAGCTCCTTGAGGCTCGTATTGCCGACGGAACCTATGTGACCGATGAGGAGCGTTGTTACTATCTGTACGAGCTTATCATGGACGGACGTTCTCAGATGGGAATCGTAGCATGTGCATCGATTGACGACTATGTGAACGGTGTTATCAAGAAGCATGAGAATACTAGAGAAGATAAGGAGCAGGATCGTATTCGTCACGTAGACACCTGTGGCGCACAGACGGGACCGATCTTCCTTGCGTATCGTTCCAACGAGGCGATTTCGGCAGTGATGGCTGCGTATCGTACAACCGAACCGCTGTATGCATTTGTTGCGGACGACGGCATTGCACATAACGTGTGGAGAATTGCAGATGCTCAGGACGTTGAGACGATTCGTGAAGCATTTGCCAATACACAGGACATCTATATTGCGGACGGACATCATCGTGCCGCTTCCGCGGTTAAGGTTGGTTTGAAGCGCAGAGCCGAGGCGGGCGAGTACGACGGAACGGAGGAATTCAATTTCTTCTTGTCGGTTCTCTTCCCGGAGGATCAGCTGATGATTTTGCCTTATAACCGTGTTGTAAAGGACCTGAACGGTGTCGACAAGGCGGGCTTCCTTGCGAAGGTGGCAGAGCATTTTGAAATCGTAGAGGTTGGCACACAGGCGTATGCACCGACCGAGAAGGGAACGTTCGGAATGTTCCTTGAGGAGCGGTGGTATTGCCTTAAGGCGAAGCAGGAGCTGCTTACTATTACAGACCCGGTTAAGTCTCTGGATGTTGCGATTTTGCAGGATTACCTGTTGAATCCGATTCTCGGAATCGGTGATCCTCGTACGGATAAGCGAATCGATTTCATCGGTGGTATTCGAGGACTCGGTGAGCTTGAGAGACGTGTACATACCGATATGGCGGTGGCATTTTCCATGTATCCGACGCAGATTAGTGAGTTGTTTGCGGTATCGGACGCAGGGCTCTTGATGCCTCCGAAGTCGACCTGGTTTGAGCCGAAGCTGCGAAGCGGAATATTCATTCACCGCATCGGCGAATAGAGATACAGACATGCAAGCTTCTGTGCGCTTATGCATACCATAAAAGCAACAGAAGCTTGGAGTGTTTTATGGCAAAGGTGATTCTGGATCCCGGACACGGTGGTAGTGATTCGGGAGCGGTGTTTAACGGACGATTGGAGAAGGACGATAATCTGCGGATTGCATTGGCCGTCGGCGAGATTTTGGCGCAGAACGGAATCGATGTAGAGTATACGAGAGTGACGGACGTATACGACACCCCGGTAGAAAAGGCGCGCATCGCGAATGCCTCCGGAGCGGATTACTTAGTATCCTTCCATCGAAACTCCAGCCCAACACCGAATCAGTACAGTGGTGTTGAGACGCTCGTATACGATAACAGCGGAATCAAAGTAGAGCTTGCGCAGAACATCAATCGTCAGCTGGAGCAAGCGGGCTATCGCGATCTCGGAATCAGCGAGCGACCGAATTTGGCAGTGCTTCGAAGATCCGCAATGCCGGCTGTTCTTGTTGAGGTTGGTTTTATCAACAATGCGCAGGACAATGCCACATTTGACGCAAATTTTGACCGGATTGCCATGGCAATCGCTGAGGGTATCTTTCAGACGATTACGGGAGAGTCCATGTCGGGAGGCGGCTACGACGAGCAGGTGGATAACGATAGAAGCTACTCCGTTCAAGTTGGTTTGTACCGTGAGTATTCAAATGCTTCGGCGCAGGCATATGGCTTAAGAACGCTCGGATTCCCGGTACAGGTAGTTAGCAACGGTCCGTTTTATGCGGTTTTGGTCGGACCCGAAGCATCACTGGATGCGGGGGCACAGCTTGAGCAAGAGCTTGGTCGTCTGGGCTATGACACACTTTTGGTCACGCAATAACTATGGCTTGTTAATAATACAATAGTGTCAATGACACTTTGGTAACACAGTAGAGATAGAGGGTAAGGAACAGAAAACATATGAGCATTTTACAAGTAGAGCATTTGTCGCATGGCTTCGGTGACCGTGCAATATTCCATGACGTATCGTTCCGCTTGCTTAAGGGCGAGCACATTGGCTTGATTGGCGCTAACGGTGAGGGTAAGAGTACCTTTATGAACATTGTGACCGGCAAGCTGATGCCGGATGAGGGCGACGTTACATGGAGTAAGAATGTGCGTGTCGGCTATTTGGACCAGCACGCCGTGCTGAAGCAGGGAATGACGATTCGCGACGTGTTGCAGGGCGCCTTCTCGTGGTTGTTTGAGCAAGAGGAGCGAATGAATGAGCTGTGCATGCAGATGGGCGACGCGGACGAGGCCACCATGGAAGCAATGATGGAGGAGCTGGGCGTAATCCAGGATATGCTGGAGATGCACGATTTCTACAACATTGACTCCAAGGTGGAGGAGATAGCAAGAGCATTTTCCTTGGATGAGCTGGGACTCGACAAGGATGTAACGGAGCTTTCCGGTGGACAGCGTACGAAGGTGTTGCTTGCAAAGCTGTTGCTCGAAAAGCCGGACATTTTGCTGCTCGATGAGCCTACGAATTATTTGGACGAGCAGCACATTGAGTGGTTGAAGAGATATCTCAATGAGTATGAAAATGCATTTGTGCTCATATCGCATGACGTTCCTTTCCTGAACAGTGTCGTCAATCTGATTTATCACATGGAGAATCAGGAGCTGAATCGATATGTCGGTGACTATGACAAGTTCCTTCAGGTGTACAACATGCGCAAGGAGCAGAAGGAGGCGGCGTACAACCGTCAGCAGCAGGAGATTCGCGAGCTGAAAGACTTTGTGGCACGAAATAAGGCACGTGTGGCGACGAGAAACATGGCGATGTCCAGACAGAAGAAGCTGGACAAGATGGAGGTTATCGAGCTTGCGAAGGACCGTCCGAAGCCGGAGTTTCACTTTAAGGAGGCCAGAGTACCGTCCAGAGTGGTAGTGGAGACAAAGGAGCTGGTGATCGGTTACGATTCGCCGTTGTCTCGACCGCTGAATTTGCACGTAGAACGCGGTCAGAAGATTGTTCTCAAGGGTGCCAACGGTATCGGTAAGACGACCTTGCTGAAGAGTCTGCTCGGACTTATTCCGACCATCCAGGGTGAAGTGGCAAGAGGCGATTACTTGGAAATCGGGTACTTTGAGCAGGAGATGAGCGGAGACGGTACGCGCACTTGTATTCAGGAGCTGTGGGAGGAATATCCGGGCTTCACACAGTATGAGGTAAGACAGGCTTTGGCCAAATGCGGATTGACAACGAAGCACATCGAAAGTCAGGTACGCGTGCTCAGCGGTGGTGAGCAGGCGAAGGTGCGCTTGTGTAAGCTGTTGAACCGTGAAAGCAACCTTTTGGTGTTGGACGAGCCGACAAACCATTTGGATGTCGATGCGAAGGATTCACTTCGTAAGGCGCTGGAAGAGTATCGCGGCACGATATTGATGGTATGTCATGAGCCGGAGTTTTATGAAGGCTTAGCTACTGAGGTGTGGGACTGCAGTAGCTGGACAACGCTGACCGTGTAGGGGTTGGCGTGTTGGCGTGAGAGCGTCAGCGAGTGGATTGTTAATGATTTGGGCGTTAATGGGATGAGTATCGGTGGCGTGGGCACCGATGGTTTACAGAGGAAAAGGGATAGGTATTACAGTATGAAACGATGGGGCTTATGGATTGGAATGGCACTGCTATGTGTCTCCTTGCTTGGCGTATTAGTGCATTCACAGGATGTGCAGGCTGAGGAGCCTGAGGTTGTGCGCGTAGGTGTTTACGATTTGGCCGGCTTTCAAGAGCGTCAGCCGGATGGTAGCTATATGGGCTACAACATGGATTGCCTTCAAGTTATCTCGATGGATACGGGATGGCAATACGAATACGTCAATGTCGGAAGTCTTGAGCAGGGCATTGCTATGCTTGAGGAGAAAAAGATTGACTTGATCGGTCCGTGCATGAAGATTTACGATTACGTGGACCGCTTTGCATTTAGCCAATATTCCGTAGGGCAGGAGTACACTGTCCTTATGACGGATGCGGACAATAATGAGCTGTACTATGAGGATTTTGAGCATTTTAACGGTATAAAGGTGGCGGTAATCGACGGGTATCCGTTGACGGAGGATTTTAGCCGTTACATGCTGGAGAACGGTTTTTATGCGCAGCCTGTATACTATAACAGTGTGTGGGAAGCGGTAAGCGCATTGGAAATCGGTGATGTAGATGCAACCATTTGTACGGAGATGTTTGCCGGTGAGAATCATAAAATCATTGCGCGCTTTCAGCCGTCGGAGTATTACTACATGACGTGGAAGGGCAACGACTCGCTCATCGGTAAGCTCAATCACGCTATGCGAAACATCGAATACAACTATCCGCATTTGCTGGATGGGCTGTACGAGCAGTATTTTGATCAGACGATGTCGCAGCATTATACGCGAGAAGAGGAAGCGTTGATTGCTTCCTTGGGCGTTCTGCGTGTCGGCTATGTGCCGGGACGAATTCCGCTTTCTTATACCGATAAAAAGGGAGAACTTGCGGGCATCTCGAGAGCAGTGTTCGACAAAGTGCAGGAGGTCAGCGGACTGCAGTTCGAATATGTGGAGCTGCCGTACGAATCGGTAACGCTGGACTATCTATACGAGAACAACATCGATGTCGTAACCGGTGTCGAGTATAACGGGACAAATGCCAGTGTGAAGGGAATGCATCTGTCCACAAGCTATATCGACGGTATGAAGGTTATGGTCGGACGCTCGGATTTGGTGTTCGACACTTCCGCATCGCTTCGTATCGCTGTGGCATCCGGCTCGATGACGCTTCGTCAGAGCATCAAAGAAGCCTACCCGAATTTCTATATCGTGAATTATAAGACTGTGGACGAATGCTTCCGTGCGCTTAGAAAGGGCGACGTAGACGTTCTGTTGCAGAATCAGTATGTGGCAGAGTATCATCTTTCGAATCCGCAAAATGATGAGATGAAGATCATTCCGATCGAAGGTTTGAATGATGCGCTCAGCTTTGCGACGATATATTCTGTTGACGGGGAGCGCGGTCGCGAACAGCATGAAAGCGCAATAATCATCGGTATAATCAATAAAGCACTCTCTCAAATATCCGGAGAACAGTTGAACCGATTAATCGTTCGAGCGGGTACAGCGGAGCAATATCAGTATACGATTAAAGATTTTTTGTACCGTCATCGTCTGTTGGTGGCGATGCTTGTAGTGATTCTTGCAGGCGTATTCGGCATTTTGATCTACATAATCAATGTACGTCTGAAAGCGCGTGAAAAGGATCAAAAGACAGAAGAGAAGATTCGTCTTCAGCAGCGACGTTACAAGCTGTTGCTCGACAATATGGACGATATGATCTACGAGATTAGCGTGAGTGGAGAATCCAGCTTTAGCTCGGAACGCATTCGCGACAAATTCGGCTGGGATATTCCGAAGCGTGTAGAGGATATTTCGTGCCACAGCTTGGTGGAGATTTTGCATGTTCACCCGGAGGACGAGCCGCAGTTTAGACAGGCAGTGGAGCGCATGGTCGAGAGCGATGAATCAGAGGAAGTGCTGATTCGACTGTTGACGTCAAATGGACTGTTTTTATGGTGTCAGCTTTTAATGCATCCTTTGAAGAGCAAAGGTGAGATTATTTCGATTCTCGGTAAGATAGAGGACGTGGATAGCGAGACGCGTCTGCATGAGGACCTGACCATTCAGTCCAGAACGGACCGATTGACGGGCTTGCTGCTAAAGCAGGTGTTCGAACAAGAGGTATCTGAATATCTGAAGAACAATAGTGCCAAGGACACGTGCTTCATCTTTGTGGATATGGACCATTTCAAAGATGTCAACGATAAGCTGGGCCATGGTATGGGTGACCGAGCGATTGTCGAATGCGCTAGAAAGCTACAGCTGATCTTTGCGAATTGCGATATGATAACGCGCTTCGGCGGAGATGAGTACTGTATCTTTGTGTCGGGAATTCCGAAAGATACATTGCTCAACAAGATCGCATGGTGCCAAAGCAAGCTGATGGGAGTGTATACGGACGGCAATGAGCAGGTTTCCATAACTGCGAGTATCGGAGGAGCATTTTGCACGAAGGATACGGTCGACTATAGGACGATGTTCTTAACAGCAGATGAGGCGATGTATGAGGTTAAGGAGCGCGGCAGAAACGGCTTTGTGATAAAAGATATTTAAAAAGTTGAAATTGCCTATTGAATTTGTCGCGTTGAAGTGTTAAATTATTTGTGGATTAGAACGAACGAAATGAGGAAATGGTAGATGCCTATTACAGATATTTTGGTACGGAACGCTACGCTCTACGGCGATGAGGTGTGTCTTGTTGAGATTAACCCGGCAGAGCAGAAGAGCCGTACGTGGCGTGAGTACGAGTTGATAGAGAGCGATCATTCGGATCGTTATCGTCGTGAGATGACATGGGCTGAGTTTGATCGCAGAGCCAATCGCTTTGCGAATCTGTTGCTTAGTCGCGGTATTAAGAAGGGCGACAAGGTTGCCATCCTGCTCATGAATTGTCTTGAGTGGTTGCCGGTTTACTTCGGTGTATTGAAGACCGGAGCATTGGCAGTTCCGATGAATTATCGATATACTTCGGCTGAGATTAAGTATTGTCTTGATCTTGCGGATTGCAATACCTTAGTCTTCGGACCCGAATTCACGGGACGTGTTGAGGACATTGTAGAGCGCATTCCGAAGGTAAAGACGCTATTCTATGTTGGAGAGGATTGCCCCTCCTTTGCAGACAGCTACGAAAAATATACGAGATATTGTACGGCAAAGGCACCGGAAATTGCATTGACGGATGAGGACGATGCGGCAATTTATTTCTCCTCCGGAACGACGGGCTTCCCGAAAGCCATCCTGCATGCTCACAAGGCACTGATGTCTTCTTGTATCACAGAGCAGAATCATCATCAGCAGACGCATGACGACGTATTCCTCTGCATTCCGCCACTGTATCATACCGGTGCGAAGATGCATTGGTTCGGAAGCTTTTTGGTAGGCGGTAAGGCGATTCTTCTTCGTGGCGTAAAGCCGGAGTGGATTCTGGAGACGGTATCGAGAGAGAAGGCTACTATCGTATGGCTTTTGGTGCCGTGGGTACAGGACATCTTGGATACGGTAGACCGCGGAGAACTGAAGCTTGAGAATTATGAGCTTTCCCAGTGGAGATTGATGCATGTAGGTGCACAGCCGGTTCCGCCCAGTCTGATTCGCAGATGGAAGGAACGTTTCCCGAAGCACGATTACGACACAAACTACGGTCTTAGCGAGTCCATCGGACCGGGCTGTGTTCATCTTGGAGTTGAGAACATTCACAAGGTTGGCGCAATCGGTGTTCCGGGTCATCTGTGGGAGTGCGACATTGTAGATGAGAATCGCAATTCGGTAGCAAAGGGCGAGGTTGGAGAGCTTGCGGTTAAGGGCCCCGGCGTAATGCGCTGCTACTATAAGGATCCGGCAGCGACTGAGGCAGTGCTTAGCGATGGTTGGTTGTATACCGGTGATATGGCAAAGCAGGATGCGGACGGTTTCATTTACCTGGTTGACCGTAAGAAGGACGTTATCATTATGGGTGGTGAGAACATCTACCCGGTTCAGATTGAGGATTTCCTCCGTGCGCACAGAGCCATTAAGGATGTGGCGGTAATCGGAGTTCCGGATGAGCGTCTCGGTGAGATTACGCTTGCGATTATCGAGATTAAGGAAGGTATGACCTGCACGAAGGAAGAGATTGATGAGTTCTGCTTGGAGCTCCCTCGTTATAAGCGCCCGAGAAAGATTATTTTTGCCGATGTGCCGAGAAATCCTACCGGTAAGATTGAGAAGCCGAAGCTTCGCGAGATATATTGCGGAGGTAGCTTGGTTGAGGCTCAGATTAAGTAATCGGATGAGTAAGACAGCTTGAACAAAGCTTACATAGAAAAAGAGACACCGTGGACGGCGGTGTTCTCTTATGGGAAGGTAGTTTAGCGATTTAAAGTGTTATACAGTTTAAAGTGTTATATACTTTAAAGTGACGAAACCCCATCGGAAAACTCAACGAAAATCGTTGCGATACTGCCGAAATAACGGTGACACAGGGCTAGCAACGAATCAGCGACTATGGTCGATGCCGCATGACGGCAGAAAGGAGACATATGCTTGTCACAGTAACAACAATTATGCTGGTGTGCTTTTTCGCACTGATGATCGGTGTGGGCATTTACTGCAGAAAGCACGCAACTAACGTGAACGGATTTGTATTGGGAGGACGTAACGTAGGTCCTTGGCTTACCGCATTTGCCTTCGGTACTTCGTATTTTTCGGCAGTTATCTTTGTAGGCTATGCGGGACAGTTCGGATGGAACTTCGGTTTGGCATCGACATGGATCGGTCTTGGCAATGCATTTATCGGCTCGTTGCTCGCTTGGTGCATCCTCGGCAGAAGAACGCGTGTTATGACTCGTCATATCGACAGCCGTACGATGCCGGATTTCTTCGCGAAGCGCTATGAGTCAAATGCACTGAAGGTGTCGGCTTCCTTTATCATCTTTATCTTTATGATTCCGTATACGGCGTCCTTGTACAACGGACTTTCCAGTTTGTTCGGCATTGTATTCAACATTCCTTACTGGGTTGTTATTTCGGTTATGGCAGTGCTGACCGCGGTGTATGTTATCTTCGGTGGCTATATGGCGACCGCAATCAATGATTTCATTCAGGGTATCATTATGCTGATTGGTATCGTGTCGGTAGTTGGTGCGGTTCTTATGAACCAGGGCGGCTTTATGACAGCAGTATCCAAGCTCTCTGAGGAGACGGTGACGTTGGCAAACGGTCAGTCGTTAGCAGGCGGCTATGCGTCCTTCTTCGGTCCGGATCCGCTTGCACTGTTGTTCGTAGTCATTCTTACCTCGCTCGGTACGTGGGGATTGCCGCAGATGATCGGCAAGTTCTACTCAATCAAGAGTGAGGATGCTATCCAGAAGGGTACGATTATCTCGACGTTCTTTGCCCTTGTTGTGGCAGGTGGCTGCTATTTCCTCGGCGGTTTCGGTCGTCTGTTCTCCGGCTCCGCAGCGCTTCAGTACAAGGAAGATGGAACGCTTTTGTTCGATAGCATCATTCCGGCTATGCTGAGCGAACTGCCCGATTTGATTATCGCGATTGTTATCGTATTGGTGCTCGCGGCCTCCATGTCGACGTTGTCCTCGTTGGTGCTTTGCTCGAGCTCCACACTGACGCTCGACGTCATTGTACCGGCTACTAAGAAGGAACTGGACGATAAAAAGCAGGTGCTCATTGTGAGAGGCTTCATCGTATTTTTCGTAGTCGTATCTGCTGTTCTCGCGGTAGTAAAGGATAAGTTCAATATCACGTTCATTGCACAAATGATGGGCGTATCGTGGGGCGCTATGGCAGGTGCGTTCTTGGCGCCGTTCTTGTACGGCTTGTACTGGAAGAAGGCTACGAAGGCTTCGGTTGCGTGCTGTCACGCATTCGCAATCATCGTTACGGTTGTTCAGTTGCTTTGCTCCTTCGGAGTGATTACCTTCACCGATAAAATCTTCGGCTATCTGTTCGCATCCTCCATTCGTTCGGGAGTGTTGTCGATGGTCGGCGGTTTGCTTCTCATTCCGATTGTGAGCTTGTTTACAAAGAAGCAGGATGCTAAGGTGGTAGAGGAAATGTTCAGCTGCTACGACAAGGTAGTTCTCGCGCAGGTAAAGCAGAAGGAGCATTTGGACACGTAAGCAGTATGGAATGCGGGAATTACGGCGTGTAATCGTTGTGATGTACATACACTACATAGAAATCGCTCGGGGCGGTTTCGGATAGGAGAGCGGAAGATGAAAGATTGTTCGCAAGAGGCGGTTTCGCTGTTTGAACAGGGATATAATTGTGCGCAGGCGGTATTTGCGGCATACGCGGAGGAGCTGGGCATCTCGCGGGAACTCGCACTTCGCCTGTCCTGCTCGTTTGGCGGTGGCATGGGGCGGATGCGCGAGGTGTGCGGCGCTTGTAGCGGTATGTTTCTTGCGGCCGGCATGAAGAACGGCACGACGGAAGGCAAAGATCAGGTCGGCAAGCAGGAGAACTACGAGCTTGTGCAGCATTTGGCCGAGTGCTTCCGCAAAGAAAACGGCAGCATCATCTGCCGAGAGCTTTTGGCCGGTGTGTCTACGGCAAATGCGGGAACGGCCAAGCCGGAGGAGCGCACGGAGACGTATTACCAAAAGCGTCCCTGCAAGGAGCTCGTACGCATGGCGGCGCAGATTGTGGCAAATGAGCTGTAGAACGGGACGTCCCGATGAATAGCTCAATCCTAAGTTAGATAGTAAAAGGTTCGGAGCCGAAACGGTTCCGAACCTTTTTTGATGCTTGCATGATCGGTGCACTTATTCGAAGCGGAAATGCTTGAAATCAAACTTGCTTCCCGGCAAGAAGATGAAGTTCACTTTCTGCAGGCCGTACATCGGTGTCAGCGGGAAGGTGAGCTCCTGCACGTCATCGGACCCCGGAAATTCTACAATCTGATTCACGTCGCCGGCTTCACCTGAGAAGCGGATGTGAATCGTATTGGTAGGAATATGAGAGCGACCGCAAAGGACGATCTGAGAGCAGCCGCGCTCGCCGAAGTCCATGTTGCGGAACTCGATGTCTACGTTGTTGCCGATGTCGTTGATGGCATTCTCGTTGACGGTGTAGGAGTCGCCGTTGACCATATTGTATTCCGTGGCATGCAATGTGCCGAAGGCCTTTTCGAAACGTGTAAACACAAAGCCGTTGACGGACAGTCTTGTGTGCAGCTGAATGCTGATTGTCTTCAGTCCGCTTAAGCGCTTGGAAAGCTTGAAGGTGTTGGACTGATAGTGATTGTACCAGCTGGACGATTCGTAATTGCCGGAGAAGAGAAGCGTACCATCCTCGGGGGTGCCCTCCCATACCTCTACCGGAAGGCAAGTGTCGAAGGAGAAGATCGGTATCGTAATCTCGTCGGAACCGTACTCGCCGAAATCGACGTTGTCAAAGCGCAGCCAGGTCGTCTCTTGGTTCGTGAACACGCCGCCTTGGAAGCTGAGAATCGGGTTTCGATTGCTGCCGGTATGCTTGCACGCGAATACCATGCTGTACGGATCGATGGTGGCTCTTCCGAGACCGGTATTTTTATATTCGAGCACGGAAAGCACCTCGGGGTGATCCTTGCCGTTGTTCGCAAAGCAGTAGATGTAGTACTCCTCGTCACCGAGTGCGATGATCTTACAAGAGAGACCGTCTGCGGACGGCTCGAGCTTTACTGCGTTACTGTCCACACCGTCGAGCGTGATGGCGCGGAAGGTGATGTCTTTGTAGGTTGCATTTGCCGGAGAAAGCTGTGCCTTAATAAAGGTTTCGCGGCAGTCCGGAGTCAGCTCGCGCGGGCCGTCGGGCGTCAGTGTGATCTTGCGAATCGGCACCTCGTCCGTGTACGGAGTCTCGTAATTCGGAGTCATCGTGCAGACGTGCGGGTCGCTCACGGAGGGAAGCGCATGTAGCGTAAGGTGTGCGTCCTCGAGACCGACAGAGGAGACGGTTACGTGAATGTCTCCGGCTTCCTTCGTTGCTGCGAGAATGGCGAGCAGCTTACCGCTAAAGAGCTTGCGGCTTGTGCCCTTGTACTGGTCGTAATCGGTACTATCGCCGTTGTCGAGTCCGACTAAGATGGCTGCGCCCTCGACGGAAACCTTCATGCGGTTACGAGCATTTGCAACAAAATGCCCATCCTTATCCTCAGTGCTGATTGTAAGGAAGATCAGGTCGTTTCCGTCCGCGGAAAGTGCGCGTTTGTTTGCTTGCAAGTGAATCGACTCGGGATCGCCGAAGGAGCTTTGTTCGTCGGTGGCGATGATGTTACCGTCTTCGTCGTAAGCAACGGCACGCAAGGTACCTTCCTCATAGGGAAGCTGCCAAGCACCATTCAGTGCGGTGCCATGCGCATGGTCGATGTCGTACGTGCCCATGGAAACGTCGTTGAAGAACAGCTCCACACGAGGTGCATTGGAGTACACGTGCACGTCAATCAGCTGTCCGGGGTTGAAGTCCCAATAGGGCAGTAGGTGCACCATGGGGGCCTTTTTATAATCGGTCCATTCGGCTTGATAGATGTAGTAGGAATCCTTCTCGAAGCCGGCGGTATCCACCTGACCGAAGTAAGAGCTCTTCGTAAAATACGGCGTAGGCTCGCCGATGTAATCCCAGCCCGTCCAAATGTACTGGCCGAAGCAGAACTCGGCGTCGCGGTCCATCGTAATAACGGCCTTTGTGTTCTTCGCGCCCCAGTTCGTCGAGCAGTTATCGAGAGAGGAGCACTGCAAATCCTCAAAGGTCAGCAAACGGTTGCTCGCCGGGAAATGATAGATGCCGCGGCTCTGTACCGTAGAGGACGTCTCGCTGCCGTAGATGCACCAGTGCGGGAATCGCTCATGGTGCTCGTTGTACAAATGCTCTGCATAGTTGTAGCCCGAAAGCTCCAGCTCGTCGGAACAGCGCTGTGCGCCCTCCCACGCAATGTAATTCGAGCCGATGGTCGTATATGCTGTGTGGCGATAGTCGTGAACGCGAACCTCATCGCGCAGCATCTTCGTAATGGCGAGTCCGGCTTCGGTGTGCGTGTCGTAGATCTCGTTGCCGATGCTCCACATAATCACGGAAGGGTGGTTGCGGTCACGGCGAATCCAGCTCGTCACGTCCTTTTGCCAAAACTCATTGAAAAATGCGGCATAGTCGTAATCGGTTTTATGGCTTGCCCACATGTCGAAGGCTTCGGAGTTGATGAGCATGCCCATCTCATCCGCCAACTCCATGAGCTCGACCGACGGCATATTGTGCGAGGTACGAATCGAATGAATGCCCATGCGCTGCAGGGATTCGAATTGTCTGCGGATGGCGTGCTTATTTACGGCTGCGCCGAGTGCGCCGAGGTCGTGGTGCATGCAGGCACCGTGAATCTTTACGTGGCGTTCATTCAAGAAAAAGCCGTTGTTCGGATCGAAGCAAATGGTACGAAAGCCGACACGCTCGGTGTGAGAATCGACGATGTCACCGTCGACAAGCAGCTCGGTCGTCAGCGTATACAAATACGGATCCTCGATGTCCCAGCGGTGCACGCCGGTCACAAATGCCGACTGTACCGTTCGCGAGATGTCATCCGAAAGGCAGACGTCGTCCAATAGCTGCATAGCAAGAGCGCCGGTCGCATCGTATAAGGAGTGCCGAATCGTAGCATCTACCGTAACCCCGAGCAAATCGCTGCGGTATACGGCCTCTGCGTCAATCGTAATGCGGAAGTCGTCGCTATCGACACGCTCCGTCGTAAAATACGTACCTCCGGTCACCAGATACGCATCCGCTTTCTCCACGAGCCAGACATTTCGGTAAATGCCGGCGCCGGAATACCAGCGGGTGTTGGGGCTTTCGTAGCGACAGGTGACGAGCAGCTCATTTTCCCCTTGCTGCAGGTAAGGCGTAATCTCAAACTCGAAGGAAGAGTAGCCATAGGGCCAGAAGAATACCTCCTCGCCGTTCAGATAGTAGCGAGAGTTCATATATACGCCTTCGAAATTCAAAAAGTAGTGCTTGTCGAGCTCCGAAATGACGAAGGTCTTTTTGTAGCAGCCGATGCTGTTCTCATACAGGTCCTGCGTCTGCGAAATCATCCAATCGTGAGGCAGGCTGACAGGGGCAAATGCCTGTTTTTGATGTTCGGAAAAAGCACCCGTAGAAGCTGCGTTCAGAAGCTCCTCCGCGGTGGCGTCCGTTTGGAATTTGCCGAAATACCAGTTATCCGTAAACAGTGTCTTCATGTTCCCTCCTTAGCGAATTGCTTTGGTGAAAATGCTGTAATCGATACTTTTATCATAGCATGAAGGCAGTGCGAATACAAACGAAACTGCGGTCAATTTCTTGCGCAAATTTGTAGTTGACAAACTATTTTACTGTGATATAATCAAAACAAATCAAAACCAAAAAAGCTATGATAGAGAAGAGTACACACTGCTTTTTTCGCCAGAGAAGGACGCCGGCACCGAGGTGCTGAGCTGAGAGCGTCCCCGAAAGGACTATGTGGAAGACCACCTCTTAGCGGCCCTAATCCGGCACGGTGACTCCGTTATCGTCAGAATGAAGTGGGTTCTCGAACTTTGAGAGCCAAATAGGGTGGAACCGCGAGATTATTCGTCCCTGTTGATACATGTGTGTCAACAGGGATTTTTTTATTGTGCACCTTCTGTTGATGCTAAATCCGAATATGTTAACCGCGCACTGCGCAGAAAGGAAGTAGTTATGAAGATTACGTTGAAAGACGGCTCCTTTAAGGAGTACGAAAGCGCGATGTCTGTCATTGATATCGCAAAGGACATCAGCGAAGGCTTGGCACGTATGGCATGTGCAGCTGAGCTGAATGGTGAGGTTGTAGACCTGCGTACCGTAGTAGATGCAGATTGTGAGCTGAGCATTTTGACCTTCAACGATGAGGCAGGAAAGGCGGCATACCGTCATACCGCTTCTCACGTGTTGGCTGAGGCTGTGAAGCGTCTCTATCCGGAAGCAAAATGCGCAATCGGACCGTCTATCGAGAACGGTTTTTACTACGATTTCGATATGCCTTCTTTGGACCGCGAGGCTCTTGACGCGATTGAGGCTGAGATGAAGAAGATTATCAAGGAGGGCAAGGAGCTTTCCCGTTTTACGCTCCCCAGAGCGGAAGCTATCGCATTTATGCAGGAGAAGGGCGAGCCCTACAAGGTAGAGCTGATTGAGGACCTTCCGGAGGATGCGGAGATTTCCTTCTACGATCAGGGTGGCTTTGTGGACCTGTGTGCGGGACCGCATTTGATGAGCACGAAGAGCCTTAAGGCAATTAAGCTGATTTCTTCTTCCGGTGCATACTGGAGAGGTAGCGAGAAGAACAAGATGCTGACGCGTGTATACGGAACGGCATTTTCGAAAAATGCTGATCTGGAGGCGTACCTTGTACACCTTGAGGACATCAAGAAGCGCGATCACAACAAGCTCGGTAGAGAGATGGAGCTCTTTACGACGGTAGATGTCATCGGTCAGGGTCTCCCGCTGTTGATGCCGAAGGGCGCGAAGATCATTCAGATTATGCAGCGTTGGATTGAGGACCTCGAGGACAACGAGTGGGGCTACGTTCGTACGAAGACGCCGCTTATGGCTAAGAGCGACCTTTATAAGATTTCCGGTCACTGGGATCATTATAAGGATGGCATGTTTGTAATGGGTGACGAGGATAAGGACAAGGAAGTATTTGCTCTGCGTCCGATGACGTGTCCGTTCCAGTACTATGTATATAAGAGCAGCCAGAAGTCTTATCGTGATCTTCCGATTCGCTACGGTGAGACGTCTACTCTGTTCCGTAACGAGGAATCCGGTGAGATGCATGGTTTGACGAGAGTACGTCAGTTTACGATTTCCGAGGGCCACTTGATTGTACGTCCCGACCAGATGGTAGAAGAGTTCAAGAAGTGTCTTGCTCTTGCAAGCTACTGCTTGAGAACGCTCGGTGTTGAGGAGGATGTAACGTATCGTCTGTCTCGCTGGGATCCGGAGAATCCGGGCAAGTACGTGGGTGCTCCCGAGGTTTGGGAAGAGACCGAGCAGCACATCCGTGACGTTTTGAATGAGCTGGAGATTCCGTTCGTAGAGGGTGTTGGCGAAGCAGCATTTTACGGACCGAAGGTAGATATTCAGGCGAAGAACGTATACGGCAAGGAAGATACGATGATTACGATTCAGTGGGATGCATTGCTTGCTGAGCAGTTCGACATGTACTATGTGGACCAGAACGGCGACAAGGTTCGTCCGTATATCATCCACAGAACGAGCATGGGCTGCTACGAGAGAACGCTTGCATGGCTCATTGAGAAGTATGCCGGTATGTTCCCGACGTGGCTGTGTCCCGAGCAGGTAAAGGTACTCCCGATTTCCGAGAAGTACAACGACTACGCAAACAAGGTAAATGCAGAGCTTCGTAAGCGCGGCATTCGTTCCTCCGTAGACGAGCGTGCTGAGAAGATCGGCTACAAGATTCGTGAGACGCGCCTTCAGAGAATTCCTTATATGCTCGTTGTGGGCCAGAAGGAAGAGGAAGAAGGAGTGGTATCCGTAAGAAGCCGTTTCCTCGGAGACGAAGGCCAGAAGCCGCTTGCAGACTTCATTGCCGCAATTCGTGAGGAAATCGACACGAAGGAAATTAAGAAGATTCAGGTAGAGCAGCAGTAAACCGCATATGATTGCACTAAAATGCCCCGGATTTCGATGAGGAGTCCGGGGCTCTTTTTATAGTCTGTACAGTTCATTCAAAGAGGACAAGAGAAGTGCGCTGTGGATTAAACAACGCATTTTGCCACCTACGTCGGAGGTCGCAAAAGAAAAGGATAGCGCCACCATAGCACTATCCTTGACAAATCATCCTGTTGTAAGCTCCTTCAGTCTTGCAAACGCAGCCTTCTTCCGTTCCTCGGAAGCGTAAATGCCTTTCTCTGCGTAGAGCAGTGCATCCTTTGCAAGAGAAAGTCGCTCGGAAGCGTATACGTCTTCTTCCTTGCTGCGTTCCAAGCAGCACATCGTATAGATGGCACATGCCTCGTCAAATGCATCCGCATCGGTTACCGGCAAAAGAGGGCGAACCGCCTCGATGGCAGTCTTGTAGTCCCCACGCTGATAAGCGAGCTTAGCCTTGACAATCGGTGCAAAGGAACCGGCATCGTCCTCCGCGCGGTCAACCTGTGCCTCCGGGGTAAGCATCTTAATGGAAATGTCGAGCTTTTTCGATAGATACTCCAACGTCTTGATTGAAGGAATCGCCGTTCCGCTTTCAATCTGACTCAGCATGTTGCGTGTAATGAAATTACCGACAACCTCGCTCTGGGTCATCTTCTTGGATAAGCGGGCTTCTTTGATTAATCGCCCGAGTTCGGTTCTGTCCATCACGTCATCCTTTCCGATCCAGTGTATATTACAGAGGTTGTCCCAAATGGAGGTGAATTAACCATTCCCTGACTTCTGTAAATACTATTTACAAGAAGTATACTAGCAAATGCGACGCAAAAAAGCAAGTGTGTGGCGGCCAAAAAATAATTATAAAATTATAAAGTTTCTTATTGACAAGCAATACGACAGCAATTATAATTGAAGTAAATAGCATTTACATATTTGCTTTTGCACAGCAGAGAAAGGAATGAGGTATTGTTATGGGAGAATGGTGGGCTGCTTTATCAGCACTCGAAAAGGCACTTTATATTGTAGCGATTCCGTCTACGCTGATCTTTATCTTACAAGCAATCTTATTGCTGATAGGTATCGGAGAGGGTGGCAGCGGAATTGACGATTTGGATTTGGATGTGGATGTGCCCGATTCGTTGGACGACGGAAGCAATCCATTGGACTTTGATACGTTCCGGTTGTTCTCTGTACAGAGTGTGACGGCGTTGCTTTGTGTGTTCGGTTGGACGGCCGTTGCGATGTTGCATCATGACTGCCCGGTTGCGGTGACGATGCTTGTTGCTATTATTGCCGGTGTTGCGATGATGCTGCTCGTATCGTGGCTCATTTACGCTATGAAGGGACTTGCGCAGAATGGCACGATGGAGCTTACCACAGCACTCGGCGCGTCCGGTACGGTATACATTCGTATCCCCGCAAAGGGCCAGGGCGTAGGCAAGGTGAATGTAATGCTCCAGGGTCAGCTTCAGGAGCTGGATGCTGTTACGGATGAGGAGGAAGCGATTCCGACCAATTCCGGAGTACGTGTAGTGGACGTTAGAAACAATCTGTTGGTTGTTGAGTCCGAATAGTGTGGTTTGGTGACATAAGATAATTTGAAACGGAGGTAATCATTATGCCGGATCCTACTTTGATGTTAGTTGGTGTTATTGTGTTGATTCTTGTTGTCGTTATTTGCGGTGTGCTTTCTCGCTATCGTAAGTGTCCGTCCGATAAGATTCTCGTTATTTACGGTAAGGTCGGAACCGATCGAAACGGAGAGAATCGTTCCGCAAAGTGTATTCACGGTGGTGCAGCATTTATCGTTCCGATTTTGCAGTCGTATCAGTATCTTGATTTGACGCCGATTTCGATGAACGTAGACTTGAGAAGCGCACTTTCCAAGCAGAACATTCGTGTAGACGTTCCGTCTCGATTCACCGTTGGTATTTCGACGGAGCCCGGCGTTATGCAAAATGCGGCTGAGCGCTTGCTCGGACTGAAGATGCCGGAGATTCAGGAGCTTGCGAAGGATATTATCCTCGGTCAGCTTCGTCTGGTTATTGCTACGATGGACATCGAGGAGATCAACGCAGACCGTGATAAGTTCCTCGTATCGGTAGCGAACAACGTAGAGGCAGAGCTTAAGAAGATCGGTCTTCGTCTCATCAACGTTAACGTAACGGATATTAACGACGAGTCCGGATATATCGATGCACTCGGTAAGGAAGCAGCAGCTAAGGCAATCAACGACGCTAAGAAGAGCGTTGCCGAGAAGGATAAGGATGGTGAGATCGGTCAGGCAAATGCTCGACGCGATCAGCGTATCGAAGTATCCGCAGCGAATGCTACCGCAATTAAGGGTGAGAATGAGGCACAGATTGCCGTATCGCAGTCAGAGGCTTTGCGTCGTGAGAAGGAAGCTGAGGCTCTTCGTATCGCAGTGGCAGCAGAGGCCGTACAGGCAGCTAAGGCACAGGAAGAAGCCTACGTTGCTCAGCAGCAGGCAGAGGAAACTCGTGCACAGCTTGAGCGTGCAACCCAGCATGCGGACATCATCGTAAAGGCTCAGATTGAGAAGGAAAAGGCTGAGATTGCGGCAGAGGCTGAGGCAGAGGTTGTTCGTCGTAAGGCACAAGGTGAGGCAGACGCTATCTACGCTAAGATGGAAGCGCAGGCTCGTGGTATTCAGGAGATGCTTATGAAGCAGGCAGAAGGTATGCGCGAGCTCGTAAATGCGGCCGGCGGCGATCCCGATGCGGCAGTAAAGCTTATGCTTGCTGACAAGATGCAAGAGCTTATGCAGATTCAGGTGGATGCAATTAAGGGCATCAAGATTGACAAGGTTACGGTATGGGATTCCATGAACGGAGGCAAGGATGGTGATTCTCCGGTAACGGCGAATTTCTTGTCCGGTATGATGAAGTCGATTCCGCCGATGAACGAGCTGTTCCGTCAGGCCGGTATGGAGCTTCCGAGCTTTCTCGGAAAGCCGATTGAGGAAGTAGCTGCGGCAGAGCCTGTAGTTGAAGAGCAGGCAGTAGCTGAATAACGAACTATTCGGGGTGTCCTAATGCGGATATGTGTCCTTGAAACCGGGTACATATCGGCAAAGGGCGCCCCTTTTTTGTTGTATAAGTGAGTGATGCGGTGTATAATATGGAAGTGGATTGAGAATGGTTAATGCCTTTGTGAACGGAGTGAGAGTAGGAGCTCCGGAGTGCAGGCATGACGCTCGCTTTGGAATGAGACGATGGAGGGTGAAAGATGAAGAAATGGATGAGATTTATGGTGTGCATGCTTCTTGTCATGGCACTTTTGATTGGTTGTAGCGATGATATCCCGCAGGAACCGGAGGGCGAGGCAAGACCGACGGGGACGATATCGCAGGGCGGAACGCCGGGGCCGACGGATCGACCGATGCAGGAGCCGGAATATCCGGAGGGAGTAGACGAGGAGACGCTTCTGGAGGAACAGACGGCCTTTGATGATTTCTTGACTCGTATCTTTGTCGAGTTTGCGCAGGATTTTGATAGCGTGTCCTTGCATTTTATCTTGCAGAACCCGGAGAAGTACGGACTTGAGGTAGAGACCGACCTCGGAGAGACCGAGACGGACACGGAGGCGTACGCCGAGCAGTGTGAACGCTGGCTTGAGGAGCTGGAAGGCTACGAGTATACGTATCTGACGGCTTCGCAGCGTGTCAACTACGACCGCTTAGTATATGAGATGAATATGGCAATCGATACGAAGGATATGAAGCCTTGCTTCAGTACGCTGTTGTCTATCAACAACAATGCCATCAGCGGCATTTCCACGTGCATTACGGAGTATCCGCTTTTGGAGGAGAAGGACATCGAGGAATTGTTCAATACGTTGCAGGCGATTCCGGAGTATTTGCAGCTTGTAATCGAGACGGTACATGAGCAGTGTGCAGAGGGCATCTTGCCGACGCAGTATATGCTGGAGGAATCGATTGAGTACGCAAGACAGCTTACGAGCGTGGAGGATCATCCGTTCGTGGCGGCAATCGAAAGCAATTTGGATGAGGTTGCGGGTATTACGGAGAACGAAAAGAAAACTTACGTTGCTCAGGTTTCTGCTATTGTAGAAGATGAGCTGATTCCGGCACTTGAGGAGTACATGAGCTGCCTAGAGGAGCTGGAGGATACGGTGGTGGAACCGCAAGGCATGGCGCATATGGAAGGCGGAAAGGACTACTATGAGTACCTTGTTCAGGGTTACACCGGTTCGAATATGACGATGCCGGAGATGTACGAGTATCTGGAGAAAAAGCTCGAAAAGACGTTGGCTGATTACACGGCCATCTTGATGTTCGATCCCGGTGCCATCGATGACTACTTTGAGGCGAGCTATGATTATACGGCCGAGGAAATGATGAAGCAGTTGAAGGAACGAATCGCGGGAGAGTTCCCGGCAATTCGAGATACGAGCTATCAGCTTTCCTTTTTGCCGGAGGCGTTGCAGATTGACGGAGTGCTGGCGTATTTCCTGACGCCGCAGATCGACAATCCGGACCGTAAGGTCATTCGCGTGAATCCGACCGCGGCAGAGAGTAGCGTTATGCTGTATTCTACACTGGCACACGAGGGCTATCCGGGACATTTGTATCAGGATGAGTATTTTTGCTCCTTGGAAGGGTATCATCCGATAAATGCACTGTTTACCTATCTCGGCTATACCGAAGGTTGGGCGACGATGGTCGGCGACAAGGCGTATGGCTGGTGTCTCGACAGCGATGCGGTGGCGGAGATGTTCCGATTTGACTACAATTACTCGATGACGCTTGCCGGCTTGGTTGACATCGGCGTCAACTACTATGGTTGGGGATTAGATGAGGTGTACGAATATTTGGCGTCGCATATGCTCGACGATGAGGCACTGGCAGAGGAATTCCTCGACATGGTCGTAGCGGATCCGGGAGTATACCTTCCCTATATGTTCGGCTTTTTCTATTGCTCGGACATCATCGAGGCGTTGCAAAAGCAGCGTGGCTTAACCGAGCGAGAGGCATACAGAGATTTCCTTACGGTAGGCCCTGCGTCCTTTGACGTGCTGGAAAAGCATCTGGGCATTTCCGTGCAGTAAGAAAAAATCTGCGTAAAATGCAGTGAAATACGATATCCGAAAGTGCGGGTTTGATGACATGTGCAAAATAGAATGTCATTTGCCCGCACATCGTCGTTATTTGCGCAAAAAATGCGAAAGGCGTTGTTAATATCAACAAAAGTTATTGATTTTGAGAATCTTTTTTGTTAAAATAGCACTATGTAATTTAGATTTCTGTTGAAATGGAGGAACAGGGGTATGCAGACTTATAAGTTTGAAAAGATTCGAAACGTCGTTGTGCTTGGACACGGTGGCGCAGGTAAGACCACATTGGTGGAGGCTATGGCTTACACGACCGGTATTACCAAGCGTATGGGAAAAGTGGAAGAGGGCAACACCATCAGTGATTACGATAAGGAAGAGCAGAAGCGCTTGTTCTCTATCAGTACCACGGTGGTTCCGATTTTGTGGGAGGAGACGAAGATTAATTTCTTGGATACTCCCGGATATTTCGATTTCGTAGGTGAGGTTGAGCAGGCTGTCAGCGCAGCGGATGCGGCTATTATCGTAGTATCGGCTAAGGCAGGTATTGAGGTAGGAACAATTAAGGCATGGGATTTGTGTGAGCGTTATCGTCTGCCTCGTATGTTCTTTATTACCGACATGGACGATGACAATGCAAGCTACCGTAGTGTAGTGGAAGCATTGAAGGAAAGCTACGGCAACCGTATCGCACCGTTCCATACGCCGATTCGTGAGAACGAGAAGTTCGTCGGCTTTGTTAACGTTGTAAAGATGGCAGGACGCCGCTTCAGCAACAACCTCGGTGAATACATAGATGGTGATATTCCGGATTATTGTATGGAATACAGCGAGCAGTATCGCAGCGCATTGATGGAATCCATCGCAGAGACGAGCGAGGAGCTTATGGAGAAGTTCTTCGAAGGCGAAGAGTTCACGATGGTTGAGATTGAAAATGCGATTCGTCAGAGCGTAGGCGCAGCGGAGATGGTTCCGATTCTTTGCGGTTCCGGTATCCAGGCTCGCGGAACATTTGCGCTTCTGCAGGCAATTGATAAGTACTTCCCGTCACCGAATAAGAACGTTATTACCGGTATGAGCCAGAAGACAGAGACGACCTTCTTCGCAGATTACGATGCGAACAAGGATTTCTCCGCAAAGGTTTGGAAGACGATTGCCGATCCGTTCATCGGTAAGTTCTCGTTGATTAAGGTATGCTCCGGTGTATTGAAGTCCGATGCTACGATTTACAACGCTAATAAGGGAACAGAAGAAAAGCTGTCCCGTCTGTATGTGCTTCGCGGTAAGGAGCAGATCGAGGTTAAGGAGCTGTACGCAGGTGATATCGGTGCTATCGGTAAGCTTTCCGATACGCAGACCGGTGACACGCTGTCTACAAAGGCAAATCCGATCGTTTACGATGCTCCGAAGCTTTCCACACCGTATTCCTACGTTCGTTATGCGGCTAAGACGAAGGGCGATGACGATAAGGTTTCCCAGGCACTTGGCAAGTTGATGGAAGAGGATAAGACGATTGCGGTTGTGAACGATAAGGAGAATCGTCAGTCCCTCCTTTACGGAATCGGCGAGCAGCATCTTGAGGTTATCGTTAGCAAGCTCCTCGGACGTTATAAGGTGGAGATCGTTACGATGAAGCCGAGAGTACCGTATCGTGAGACGATTCGTAAGACCGTTCGCGTACAGGGTCGTCATAAGAAGCAGTCCGGTGGTGCAGGCCAGTTCGGTGATGTTGTAATCGAATTCGAGCCGTCCGGCGATCTTGAGACTCCTTACGTATTCGAAGAGAAGATTTTCGGTGGAGCAGTTCCGAAGAACTTCTTCCCTGCAGTAGAGAAGGGTATTCAGGAAAGCGTTCTCAAGGGACCGCTTGCGGGTTATCCCGTTGTTGGTATTAAGGCTACGTTGATCGATGGTTCCTACCACCCGGTAGACTCCAACGAGATGGCGTTCAAGCTTGCTGCAATCAAGGCATTTAAGGCCGGCATTATGGAAGCTACGCCGATTCTTCTTGAGCCGGTTGCTTCGCTCAAGGTTGTTGTTCCGGATAAGTATACCGGTGATATCATGGGCGATTTGAGTAAGCGTCGTGGCCGTGTACTCGGTATGAATCCTCTCGCAGGAGGAAAGCAGGAGATCGTTGCGGACATTCCGCTCGCAGCAATCCACGGCTATTCCACCGACCTTCGCTCCATGACCGGCGGTATCGGAGAATACTCCTATACGTTCGAACGCTATGAGCCCGCTCCGGTAGACGTTCAGGCTAAGGTGATTGAGGAAGCTGAGAAGGATAAGGGAAATGATGAGTAATGGCGCGCGTGGCGCGAAGTGATGGCGCCCGGAGGGCGCAGTGATAGGCGCAGCAAAGCCGCGCCGGTGATAGTGGCGCTTGCGCCACAGTGTTAGACGAGCAAGCTCGTCGGTGTTAAGTGGCGCTGCGAAGCGGCGTCGATGACTGGAAATGAAAAGCCTGTGGCTTTTGTGGTACGGAATGGTATCACTTGCCGCAGGCTTTTTTGTGTTTGGAAAATAGGGGGGAGGCGCAGCGGGGCTGCACCGGTGATAGCAGCGCTCCGCGAGCTAACACTGTCGGCCGATGGCCGACTATCACCGCCGAGCTCTGCTCGGCCATCACTGCGCGCTCCGCGCGCTCTTACTCCCTCTTTACTACTTCACAAAAGAATAGTATAATAAATCAACCCCTCTTTTCTCGGTGCGTATATTTTCTTACTTGCTGATTATAGTGTAAGTAATATTCGCTACTGTAGGAGAGAGAAGATGAAGCCTAAGATAGGAGTTTTTCCGCAATATGACCGCGAACGCAGACGTTGGTTTTTGGTTGAGGCGTACGTGCGATGCATCGTAGCTGCGGGAGGGGAGCCGTATTTGGTTTTCTCCGCGGAGGATCGGACATTGCAGGACGGGGACGGATTTGTGTTTCCCGGTGGGCCGGATGTAAATCCGCTCATTTTCGGGCAGGATGCGATGCAGGGCTGCGGAGATATTTGCCCGGAGCGAGACGAGCTTGAGTTGGCGGCGCTTAGAAAGCTGGCGGAGATGACGAAGCCGGTGCTCGGCATTTGCCGCGGAATTCAGGTGATGAATGTAGCGCTCGGAGGGACGCTTCATCAGGATATGAAGGAGCTGACCCGTCTGCAGCACTATCAGGTTGCGGCAAATGAGGTGACTACGCATGAGGTGTTCGTGGAGCCGGGGACTCTTCTTAGGGAAGTGACGGGGGAAGAGCATTTTGCGACGAACAGCTTTCACCATCAGTGCATTGACAAGCTAGGGGATGGATTGAGGATTTGCGGGCGAACCGGAGACGGTGTAATCGAGGCGGTTGAACTTGTGGGACACCCGTTCTTTGTAGGGGTGCAGTGGCATCCGGAGCATTTGGCGGGAACGGCCGGCGCGGCGCGGGAGTGTACGGCGCATGAGCGAATGACGCGGGAGTGTACGGCACGCGTTGCAGCAGGAGGATTGTTCGCACGGTTCGTGGAGCGCTGCTAGCGGCCACACCCACGGCAAATGAGGCGGAATACGCACAACGAGATAGGAACGACAGACAATATAGAAAATGTACGGGCTACGCGCAGACGGGCTCGGGAAGTGAGGAGACATGTTACGAAAGTTTTATCCGGCGGAGATGGCCGATTCCAGTTACGAGATTGATTACGAGGCGATGTATGCGAAGGGCTTTCGCGGACTGATTTACGACATTGACAACACGCTCGTGGAGCACGGGGCGGATGCAAATGAACAGGCGATTGCGCTACTTTTGCGTCTGAATGCGATGGGCTTTCGCATTTGCCTTCTGTCCAACAACCAAGAGCCGAGAGTGCTTCGTTTTTACGAGGGCGTAACGGCGAGAGGCGTGAAGCTGGATTACATCTACGATGCGCATAAGCCGATGACGAAGAATTACGTTGCAGCGATGGCGCGCATGGAGACAACGGTGGAAAACACGCTTTTCATCGGTGACCAGCTGTTCACGGACGTATTCGGAGCGAACCTCGCAGGCCTTCATTCGATTTTGGTGAAGCCCATTGCAAAGCGCGAGGAGATTCAGATTGTGCTGAAGCGTAGGCTTGAGAGCATCGTGCTGTATTTTTACCGTCGCAGACAGATTAAGCAGCTGCGCAAGGAAAATGTCGTGCTGGTCGGCTTTATGGGCAGCGGCAAGTCTACCGTCGGCAAGAAGCTGGCGGAGAAGCTCGGCAATCGATTTGTCGATACCGATGCACTGATTGAAAAGAAGGTGGGCTGCAGCATTTCCGAGCTGTTTGAAACAAAGGGCGAGGAATATTTTCGCGATTTGGAGAGCAAAGTGCTTAAGGGACTTGAAAAGAAGTCGGAGCGCTATGTCATCGCCACCGGTGGTGGAATGCCTGTCAGACCGGCTAACCGTGAAGCAATGCGCAGTCTTGGAACGGTCGTATATTTGAAGGCAAATGCCGAGACGATTGCAGAGCATTTGCAAGGAGATACAACGAGACCGCTTTTGCAGACGTCGAACAAGGAAGAGGCTATTCGTGAGCGCCTTGCGGAGCGTGAGCCGATTTATGCCGAGGTGGCGCATCGTACCGTGACGGTGGATGGACGAGCTGCCGAGGATATCGTGCGACATATCGTAGAGGGAGTGGCATTATGAAGACGACGATTTTGGTAATCAACGGACCGAACCTGAATTTTCTCGGTGTTCGCGAGCCGGACATATACGGAAAGCAGGACTACGCCGCATTGCTTCAGCTCATCGAGGCGGAGGCTGCGAAGCGTGATGTAGAGGTGCAGCTGTTTCAAAGCAACCACGAGGGCGCGATCATTGACCGGATTCAGCAGGCGTACTTGGACGGCGTGCAGGGCATTGTAATCAATCCCGGCGCGTACACTCATACAAGCATAGCAATACTTGACGCAGCAAAGGCGGTCAAGCTTCCTCTTGTCGAGGTTCATATCTCGAAAGTCGAGGAGCGCGAGGCATACAGACAGATTTCCTACATTCGTGAGGCCGCCATCAAGACGATAAGCGGCGAGGGCACAAAAGGTTACTTTATGGCTATAGATCATCTTTGCGAGGTGCTTAATAAGAAATGAAGGTCAAAATTTTACCCGGCAAGGCATCGGGCAGAATAACTGCGCCTCCCTCAAAATCAATGGCGCACAGACTTCTTATTTCTGCCGCTATGGCAGACGGCGTCAGCCACATTTCGGGTGTTTCGGACTGTGAGGACGTCAGAGCTACAGTAAGCTGCCT
>JAZRJF010000050.1:0-14679 GCA_045645665.1 Lachnospiraceae bacterium
TCACGCAGACAGATCATTCTTAATCAGATAGCAGACATTTGTTCTTATGTTGCCGGAGCACAGCAACTGCATAAACTCGTTGCGCGTCAAAGTTCCTACAACCACTTCTCTATCAACAGACTGTCCCCGACACAAGAACGCTATTGTAGAGATCGGCGAACAAGATAGTAATTTATCAATTATTGCGACAAATTCGTCGTCGTAATCCGCATTTAGTTTGATAGAAACCCAATCCGCAACACACTCATCTGCTACGAAAGGTATCCACTTCTGCAACCGAAGATCTGCATCATAAGAATCACTGAATTCAAACATCTCATCGCAGCATTCGAACTCCCCCAAATTCTCTTTGGTAAACAGCTTATACAAAATGCCATGACAATTGTTAATAAGCGGCCACAATTCGTGATAATACTTTGGTCGCTTTCTCCCCACCTTGTTGGTTGCTTTGACGCGGATTTTGTCGGAACGCAACCTGCTATATCTTTTTTCGTTAAACGTTAAAACCAATAAATCGTACATAAAAATCTCCCAGGAGATATATCCGCTCTCGCGTTAGCGCAATTCAAGATGGGCGCGCACCTCAGCCGCCCTCTCCATACCTCTGTATACTACCGTCTTCGCGGAGCAGAATTGCTCCGAGGATAACGCAGGAGCAATTCAAGATGGGCGCGGTTCTCAGTCGCCCATCGCTTGCCACAGCGCCTCATTGACCTCTACCTTTACATTTGCCACCCATTTTTCATAGAGGCTGTCGAAGTAGGCACGGCTCAGCTCCTCGATTCGTGCTTCTTCTTCCTCGCGGGTTGCCAGCTCGTCCCGCTCGCTCTTGCAGTAGTAGATATAGAAGCCGTCTTCCTCTTCGACCACTTCGCTTATCTCGCCCTGCTTTAGGGCAAATGCGGCCGCTGCGCTCTTCTTCGGCAGGTCGGCGCGGCTTACCACGCACTCCACGGTGGTGTCGTCCGTGCTGTCCTTTGCGAACTTATAAAAATCCTCTGCCTTCACGGCGTCTGCTCTTAGGTTGGTCGCGCGCTCGGCCAGCTTCTCCACCTCGGTCTGCGCAATCGGAATTCGGTTGCCCTCCAGATCCTCGTAGAATTTGTTCAAGCGAATGTAATAGAAGCTTGCGTGAAGCACTTCCTCCTCGGTGTAGGTCGTGTCCGCATTTAGCGTAATCGTCTGGTAAATCTTCTCCGCCAGCACGTTGTCAGAGTAGATTCCGCGAATCAGCTCCTCCGTAATGCCATAGCGCTTCGCCGTCTCCTCGGTCACTCCGGCCAGGAATTCCTGCGTATAATCGTTGATGTTCAGGATGTCGTCGGCCTCCAGCGCCACGTCAAACTCGCCGGCCATGTAGCACACCAGCTTGATATAAATGATGCGCTCCAGCACATCCTCCTTCATAATCTCACGATAGGTGTCACCCTCGCTTGTGAAGACAAAGTCCCAGATGTCCTCGCCGTAGAGCGCCTCCACCTCCTCCTGCATGCTCTGCAGATAGATGTTGGCCTCCGCGTAGCTCACATCGGTCCCTCCGACACGCATCACAACGTCGTTCGTAAAGCCCTCACTTGTAGGCAGCTCCTCCTGCTTGTCGTTCTCGTCCTTCTTGCAGGCAACCATGCCAAATGCCATCACGATGCATAGCAGCACTGCAATCCATCTCTTATTCAACAAGTCGTCATCCTCCTATCTATTGTTCTACTCCGTCGTACAGCACCTGAATGCGCAGGTCGCATACTTCCTGCGCCGGCTGTTCTACTCCGCCAGAAGCGCCAGCTGCTCGAGCACCTGCTTCGCCTCCTCGAGAATTCGGTATTTGTCGTTCTTCTCTTTGCTGTTCCACGCAAGGCTGTAGGTAAATGTCGGGCATTTGCCCGGCTTCATCGATAATCTTCGCGGAAATGCACCCATGAATTCCGGCAGCCGTTCCACCGACAGCTTTGCCTTCGGGTACATCTGCATCACCATAAAGCCGTCCTTGATGATGAGCTTTTCTACGTATGCGCGATGTGCGATCGCCTTGAGCAGTGCGATGTTCACGAGCAAATTGACTGCGGTCGGCAGGTCGCCGAAGCGGTCCGTAAGCTCCTCCTGCATCTCCTCCAGGTCGTCTACCGTCTCAATGCATGCAATGCGCTTGTACATGTCGAGCTTCTGCATCTCGTTCTTGATATAGGTCGATGGGATGTATGCCTCGATGTCCGCATCCACCGCCGTCTCGAAGCTCTCCTCCTCGGTCTTCTCGCCCTTCATGGCGCGAACCGCTTCGTTGAGCATCTTGCAATACAAATCGTAGCCGACCGTCTCCATATGGCCGCTCTGCTCCGCTCCGAGCAGATTTCCTGCACCTCGAATCTCCAGGTCTCGCATCGAAATCTTAAAGCCGGAGCCGAGCTCCGTAAATTCGCGAATCGCAGACAAGCGCTTCTCTGCCACCTCGGACAACAGCTTGTCGCGTCGGTACATGACAAATGCATAAGCCGTCCGGTTCGACCGTCCGACACGTCCTCGCAACTGGTACAGCTGCGACAGTCCCATGCGGTCAGCGTCGTCAATCAAGATGGTGTTGACGTTGCTGATGTCCATGCCGGTCTCGATGATTGTCGTCGATACGAGCACGTCAATCTCGCCGCCGATGAACTCGAACATCACCTTTTCCAGCTCTCGCTCGCTCATTTGGCCGTGCGCGTAAGCCACTGCCGCATCCGGGCAAAGCTCCTGCACCTTGTGTGCCACCTCGTCGATTCCCTGCACACGATTGTATACGTAAAATACTTGGCCGTCTCTCGCCAGCTCGCGGTTGATGGCCTCGCGAATCATCTCGTCGTTGTGCTCAAGCACGAAGGTCTGAATCGGCAGTCGGTCCACCGGAGGCTCCTCCAGCACGCTCATGTCGCGAATGCCGATCAAGCTCATGTGCAGCGTTCGCGGAATCGGCGTCGCCGTAAGGGTCAGTGCGTCCACGTTGTCGCGCATTTGCTTAATCTTTTCCTTGTGCGTTACGCCAAAGCGCTGCTCCTCGTCGACGATGAGCAGACCGAGATTTTTGAATTTGACGTCCTTCGATAGCAGTCGGTGCGTTCCGATTACGATATCGAGCTGTCCCTTCGCCAGTCGCTCCAACGCCTTTTTCTGCTGCTGCGGCGTGCGAAAACGCGACAGCATATCCACACTTACCGGGAAGTCCAGCAGTCTTTGTGAAAATGTATTGTAATGCTGCTGTGCGAGAATCGTCGTCGGCACAAGGATCGCCACCTGCATTCCGTCCGATACGGCCTTAAATGCCGCACGAATCGCAATCTCCGTCTTTCCGTAGCCGACGTCTCCGCAGATCAGTCGGTCCATAATGCGGTTGCTCTCCATGTCGCGCTTCGTATCCTCGATTGCGCGCAGCTGGTCCTCCGTCTCCTCGTACGGGAACAGCTCCTCAAATTCTCGCTGCCACACCGTGTCCTTGCCAAAGCTATGTCCCGGCTTCTCCTGACGCGAGGCATACAGACGCACCAGCTCGCCGGCGATTTCCTTTACGGCCTTGTGAACTCTCGTCTTCGTCTTCGTCCACTCCGCGCCGCCGAGTCGATTCAGCTTCGGCTTGCGAGCGGCATCGGCGTCACTGTATTTCTGCAATACGTCCATGCCCGTTACCGGCACGTAGAGCACTCCGCCCTCCGCGTATTCCAGCTTGATATAGTCCTTTACAACCTTGTTCGTCTCTACCTGCTCGATGCCTCGGTAAATGCCAAGACCGCGATTTTCATGCACCACGTAATCGCCGTAGGACAGCTCCTGAAAGCTCTGTATCCGATTGCCCTGGTGCTTCGAGGCCTTCTTTTTGGCCTTCTTCTCCTTGCCGAAGATGTCGCTTTCCGCAATGACCACGAACTTGAGCACGGGGTATTCAAAGCCTCCGCGTAGGTTGCCGTACGTCACCATAATCTCGCGCGGCGCCGGCACTCGGTCTTCGTCCTCGGAGTAAAATGCATTGATGTCATAGTCCCGCAAATCCTGCGCCAAGCGCGCAGCACGTGTGTGCGAGCCGGACACCAAAAGCACTCGGTAGCCTCTTCTCTTATAGCCGGCCAAATCCTTCACCAGCGTCTCAAAGCTATTGTTGTATGACGCCACCGTCTTTACCGTGATGTCGTAGCTTGCCTTCGGCTGCAACAGATTGGTCGTCGTTCCGAGCGTGCTGATCAGCACCGTATTTTTCGTAAGGAACGAGCTTAACAGCTTTCGATAATCGAAGATGGCGTTCATCTGTCTCGGCAGCAAATAGCCCTTTTCCAATCGTCCGATCATACTCTCGGAGAATTCGTTCGCCGTCAGCTCGGCATTTTCCTGCAGACGCGCGGGCTCCTCAAGGAAGCAGATGGTCTCCTCGCTCGGAAAATAATCGAATACGCTTACCGTCTCCTTGCCGAAATAATCGATATACGATTCCAGGTTCGTCGCGCTCTGAAGATAGAGCAAATTCTCGCGCAGCTCCTCTACCGTACGGCGTACTCTGGCGCCCTCCTCGGTCTTTAGCTCGTTGCGAAAATGCTGCGATACCTCCTTCGCCTCCGCCTCAATCTCTCGAAGGCCTGCTGCCAGCTCCTCCTCGCTGAGCACGAGCTCGGTTGCGGGGAAGATGCGCACCTGTGATACATTTTCAATGGAACGCTGGTTGCTCACGTCGAAGCTTCGGATCGAATCCACCTCGTCGCCCCAGAATTCCACGCGGTACGGCGTATCCTCGGTCAGCGGGTACACGTCGAGAATGCCTCCTCGCGCCGCATATTCGCCCGGGGCCTCTACCTGCTCGCGTAGCTGGTAGCCCATCGCTATCAGCTTTCGGCGCATCGTCTCAGGAGTCTCCGTACTATCCTGCGAAATGCACAGCTCGTAGCGCGCAAGCTCCGCAAGCGGAAGCAATCGCTCCAATCCGGCGGACACGCTTACGACAACGGTGCACGGCTCCTTGCAAAGCAAATGCTTGAGCACGGCCATTCGCTCTCTGACAATCGCATTTCCATGCACGTCCGCGCTATAAAATATGATGTCCTTCGCAGGGTAATAATACACGTTGCGATCGAACAGCTTGTAGTCCGCAACAATCTCCTTTGCGCGGAGGTCGTTGTAGGTGACAATCAGGCGGTAACGGTAGTCCGCGCCCAGTCCGTGCATGAAATGGCTTTTCTGCACCTGGGTACAGCCGGACACCTGGACCGGCGTTCTGTGCAAGAGCAAATCGTCGCGCACGGCCTGAAAGTCTCTATATTCCTTTAATGGCTCTGTATATGTCTTCACTCTTACCTCCGGAAAAACTCAATACCGCTGCGGGCGGCGCGTTCGCGCATCTCCCCTCCGGGCGCCTCAGGCGCGTTCGGGCAGTCTACATCAAATTCCCGTTGAAACGGTTCATCGTCGCCTCCAAACCGTCCTCGATTAGCGACTCTACCGCCTCCACCGCGTGCTTCAAGGCGTCACGCATCACGGGCTCCTCTTCCTTCGGGAATCGGCCCAGCACATAGTCCGCGAGATCCCAGCCCTCCGGCTTTTCTCCCACGCCGATGCGCACGCGCTCAAAGGTGTCCGTGCCCATATGCGCGATGATGCTCTTGATTCCGTTGTGCCCGCCGGCGCTTCCCTTGCCGCGCACGCGCAGCTTACCGGGCGCAAGACTCACATCGTCGTACAGGATGATCACATCCTCCGCCGGAATCTTGTAAAAGTCCATCAGCGCACGCACACATTCTCCGCTGTTGTTCATAAATGTCTGCGGCTGCACCAAAAGCACGCGACAACCGCCGATTCTGCCCTTGCCGGTCAGGCCCTTCCACTCCTTCGTCTTCACCGGAATGTCAAAACGATCGGAAATGGCCGTCACCGCATCAAAGCCTATGTTGTGTCTTGTTCCGGCATACTTTGCCCCCGGATTTCCAAGACCGATAATCATCTTAATATTCATAGTATCCTTCCATTTCGAATAAGTACCGCTGCCCAATTTCGCAGCGCCACCTTCTTTCCAATGCACGTCGTTATTCCGCTACTCCGAACACAACGCGTGCCACGTCTACGGCTTCCTTCGCGTCCTTGCTGTAATAGTCTGCGCCGATTGTCTTCGCATATTCCGGCGTCAACACCGCTCCGCCGACTACTACCTTACACGGCAAGCCCGCCTCCTTCAAGGCGCGAATGGTCGCTTCCATGCTGCCGAGCGTCGTCGTCATAAGCGCACTCAAACCAACCAGCGGTGCACCCGAGGCACGAACCGCCTCTACTACCGCCGAGGGCTCCACGTCTCTTCCCAAATCCATCACGGTGTAGCCGTAATTCTCAAGCAGCACCTTTACGATGTTCTTTCCGATGTCGTGAATGTCGCCCTTGACCGTCGCAAGCACAATCGTTCCCTTGCTGATCGTCGCTTCCGTTCCCTTCGCAAGCTCCGCCTTAATGATTGCGGAGGCTGCCTGCACTACCGACGCGGACAAAATCAGCTGCGGCAGGAACAGTCGTCCCTTCTCAAAACCGTCGCCCACCTTGTCGAGTGCCGGAATGAGCACCTCGTTGATGACCTGCATCGGCTCCATCGTCTGAAGCAAATGCTCTACCGCTCGCTCGCCCTCGGCTACCAGTCCATTTGTCACCGCCAGATACAGACCGGCCGCCTCTTCGCCGTAGGTCGCACGAAGCGCTGCCTCTGTCGCGTCCTCACCTGCTCTGCCGGTGGGCGCTGCTGTGGTGCCGGGAATTGTACCGGGCGCTGTGCCTGTCGCGCTGTTGCCGGGCGCTGCATTACCGGGCGCTGCTACTACCATAGGAGGCACGTAGTTTTTGTAGGCCTCCATGTATTCCAGTGCATTTTGATCGATGTTCTTTAAAAGGCGATACGCACGTACTGCGCCCATCATCGCTTCCGCATTTGGATTCATAATCGGGAGGGTGAGGCCGCTGTGAAGTGCCATCGTGAGAAATGTGCTGTTCAACAGCTCGCGATTCGGCAATCCGAAGCTGACGTTCGATACGCCGAGCACCGCGCCGAGTCCGAGTCGGTCGCGCACCATCTCCACCGCCCGAAGCGTCTCTGCTACGGCCGCCTGCTCTGCACTTGCGGTGAGCGTCAGACAGTCAATCTGCACCTCTTCTCTCGGGATTCCGAGCGCCTCCGCTCTTGCGACGATTCGCTCTGCGATGGCAAAGCGCTTTTCCGCCGAGGCCTGGATGCCCTCCTCGTCGAGCGTCAGACCGACCACTGCCGCGCCGTACTTTTTGACGAGCGGAAGAATGGCCGCGAGGCTCTTCTCCTCGCCGTTGACACTATTGACAAGCGGCTTTCCGTTGTAAATGCGCAACGCCGCTTCAATGACCTCCGGATCGTTGGAATCGATCTGCAACGGCACGTCGACTACGGCCTGCAGCTCGCGAATGACGCGCACCATCATTTCCTTCTCGTCTACGCCGGGAAGTCCCACGTTGACATCCAAAATCTCTGCGCCGGCCTCTACCTGGGCAATGGCCTGCTTCAGAATATAATCCATCTCTTTGTTCAAAAGCGCTTCCTTCAGGCGCTTCTTGCCCGTCGGATTGATGCGCTCACCGATGACTCTCGGCACACCGAAAAATACCGCGCGATTTGCCGAGCATACGCCGGTAGGCTTCGCTCCACGCGGGGCCTTTTGTGCCGCAGCTGCCGGGCACTCTTCCTCCCGGCCGTTCGTCTCTTGGCCGTTCGCGAGGTACGTCTCCTCGTAGCCGCGCACCGTCTCCGCCAGCGCCTTCAAATACTCCGGCGAGGTTCCGCAGCAGCCGCCCACAAGCTCAATTCCGTACGGCAACAGCTCGCGTATGCACTCGGCATATTCCGCGGGCGTCACGTCGTAGGTGTTGGTGATGGGGTCGGGCAGTCCGGCATTTGCCTTCAATACAATCGGAAGGCTCGTCAGGGTGTAGAGCTTCTTCACCATCGGTGCAAGCTCCTTCGGGCCGAGCGAGCAGTTAAAGCCGATTCCGTCCGCGCCGAGGCCTTCAAGCGTCATGGCCATCGACTCGATGCATGTGCCCGTGAAGGTTCTGCCGTTCTTTTCGAAGCTCATCGTCACGTAGACGGGCTTGTCGCTTTGCTCCTTTGCCGCAAGCAGCGCAGCCTTTGCCTCGTAAAGGTCTGTCATCGTCTCGATCACGATAAGGTCCGCCTCGCTACCCGCGCGCACCTGCTCTGCGAAAATGTCATACGCCTCTTCAAAGCTCAAATCTCCGAGCGGCGACAGAAGCTTTCCAATCGGACCGATGTCGAGCGCCACCCGCTTCGCACCGCTGTTTTTCGCTGCTGCCACGGCCGCGCGAATCAGCTCCTCCACCGAATAGCCGGTGTTTCTGAGCTTGTATCGATTTGCGCCGAAGGTGTTCGTATATACGACCTCCGCGCCAGCTTCTACGTACTCGCGGTGCACCTGCGTAACCTTTTCGGGCTCGGTCACATTCCAGACCTCCGGAACGCCGCCAAGCGGCAGTCCGAGCGCCTGCAGTCTCGTACCCATTGCACCGTCCAATATTGTTATATGCTGCTTACTCATCCTTTTCTCCCTCTTGCTGCTTTGCAGCTTCTTCTGTCGAACGCATCCCACACCGTCCGCTCAATGCGCATGTCGCGCAACCGCCTCCGCACGCACCGCCCGGAAGCTCCATGGAAATGGCTCCTTCCACGCCCTGCGAAGTCTCCTCGGCATCCGCCAAGCCGATGATCGCCGTCACGGACTTCAGCGGCGTCAACATTCCGCTCTCCGTCACGTACAGACCGAGTCGTTTGCCCGCCTCCAGGGTCGCCAAAAACTCCGGCTGCAAGGAAAGCGGCAAATCGCCGTAGCCCGGCGAGAATCTCCACGTCTGCCGACACGTCGGAAAATGCTCCTGCAGCTCAAGCTGAATGTCGTCGCACAGCTGCTCGAGCAGCGCTCCGGCCATGGCGTCGGTCAGCAGTGCATTTGGCAAATTCGTCACCTGAAGCTGCCGCAGCAGCGCATCCACTCCGGCACCAAGCGTCACCGCCATCAAAATGACGCGCGAGCAGCCCTCCAAATGCTTCACGATGTCGTGCCCCGTCAGGCGCATCGCACACTCCGACAGCGCCAGCTCCGTCTCGCTCACCGGCACAACATCAAATACTCCGTAGCCAAATGCCGGCCCGCACGCTTCCTGCAACGGTGCCTCGCATTCGTTCATCATCCTCACAATGACCTCGTCCGGCTGCGAATCGCCGTAGCCGAGGTATCTTGCGGCCTCCTTCATCGGAACAGCCCGCAGCTTTGCCATAGGACGTTACCTCCAAACTGTATGTATAACTTGCCTCGCCGGACGCCCGGCGCGGCGCTCGTGCACTCTTCTGGCCGACAGGCGATGCTGCGGCGCTCGTGCAACCGCCTAGCGCGTATCTCCTAACGCTTCGGATTGAGCATTCCGCTCACCGCTGTACTGATTCTGCGAGCCACGTACGGGTTGTTCATCGTGTAGAGATGAATGCCGTCAACTCCCTGCGACACGAGGTCGATAATCTGGTCAACCGCATAAGCGATACCCGCGTCGCGCAGCGCCTCCGGATATTCCTCGTAGCGCGCCATCATGCGCGAGAATTTGGCCGGAAGACTTGCGCCGCACATCGTAACCATGCGCTCAATCTGATTCTTGTTCACAACCGGCATGATGCCCGCCTCAATCGGCACATCAATGCCCGCCGCGCGCACCTTCTCGAGGAATCGGAAAAATGCGTCGTTGTCAAAGAAGAGCTGCGAAAGCAAATGAGTCACGCCCGCATCGACCTTTCTCTTCAGGTTCTC
Source organism: Lachnospiraceae bacterium (assembly GCA_045645665.1). Taxonomy (GTDB): domain Bacteria; phylum Bacillota; class Clostridia; order Lachnospirales; family Lachnospiraceae; genus ISDg. The sequence continues at coordinate 9,819 of JAZRJF010000050.1, forward strand.
AATGTCCTCATCCATGTTGCGCGCCTCGAGATGCACCTCGGGGTAGCACGCGCCCATGATGTGAAAATCGCCCTTCTGTCTTAAATATGCCACCAAATCGGAGGCATGCTTAAAATCCTCCTTCGGCGCCACGTCCGGATTGCGGTCGCCGCGCAACGCAAGGATGTTGCGAATGCCTCGCTCATTTAGCTGCTCCACCACGTTGTCGATGTCGTTACGGTCATTGTACAAGCAAGTCAAATGCACCGCCGCCGGAATTCCGTAGTTCTTCTGAACAATCTCAGCAATGTCCACCGTCTTCGTATCGGCCGCATTTCCACCGGCACCGTACGTAACGCTGATAAAATCCGGCCTCAAATCGTGCAGCCCGTCCAACGTCCTGTAAATCGTCTCAATCGAGCCCGTCTTCTTCGGCGGGAAAATCTCAAAGGTCAACGCCGTCCTTCCGTTCTTCATGATGTTCTCCAAACCCATACAAATGTCCTCCTAGTTCAAATCTATCGTCGCGTGCGCACGGCTACCGAGCAACACCGGCAGCGCTTGGCGCACCGGCAAGGTCACCCCGCGTGCGCCCGCTTGCGACCGCCACAACGCACTTTTACCCCGCCAAAGGCGAGGCCACAAATTACTATTCAATAAATGTGTATCTATCATAGCACAAATGCGCGAGAAAATCTATGCAACTCCGGCAACTTTTCAATAACTTTTCGCCCTTAAAACAGCTCCTCCCCAAACAAACAAGGCGTAGCAACCATCCTCGGTTGCTACGCCCGGTATCATTTTCTTATAAATTGTGTAGTTCGAAGTGTCGATTACTCGCCGAGCTTCGGAAGCTTTGCAATGCTTGCTGCGATTTCTTCGTCGGTCGGGATGTAGTCGCCCATTACGCCGTCGTTGAACTTAGCGTATGCGTACATGTCGAAGTAGCCGGTTCCGGTCAGGCCGAATACGATGTTCTTCGCCTCGCCGGTCTCCTTGCATTTGAGCGCTTCATCGATGGCAACCTTGATTGCGTGGCTGCTCTCGGGTGCCGGAAGGATACCCTCTACGCGGGCAAATTCCTGTGCTGCTGCGAAGACCTCGGTCTGCTCTACGCTGCGAGCCTCCATGTAACCGTCGGCGTACAGCTGAGAAACGGTCGAGCTCATGCCGTGGTAACGAAGACCACCTGCATGGCTGGATGCCGGCATGAAGCCGCTGCCGAGCGTGTACATCTTAGAAAGCGGACAAACCTTTCCGGTGTCGCAATAGTCGTAAGCGTAAATACCTCTCGTCAAGGTCGGGCAGGAAGCGGGCTCTACTGCGATGATCTGATAGTCAGCCTCACCGCGAATCATCTCGCCTGCGAACGGGGAAATCAAACCGCCGAGATTGGAACCGCCACCGGCGCAGCCGATGATGATGTCGGCCTTGTTGCCGTATTTGTCAAGAGCGGCCTTCGTCTCCAAGCCGATTACGGACTGGTGGAGAAGCACCTGGTTCAATACGGAGCCGAGCACGTAGCGATAGCCCTCCTGTGCACCCGCTGCTTCTACTGCCTCGGAGATGGCACAGCCGAGACTTCCGTTCGTTCCCGGGAATTCCTCGTTGATCTTGCGGCCGACCTCAGTCGTCATGGACGGGGACGGCGTTACCTTTGCACCGTACGTACGCATTACCTCGCGACGGAACGGCTTCTGCTCATACGAAACCTTAACCATATATACCTGACAGTCGAGGTCGAAATACGAGCACGCCATCGAAAGCGCGGTACCCCACTGACCTGCTCCGGTCTCGGTCGTAACGCCCTTCAAGCCCTGCTGCTTTGCGTAATATGCCTGCGCAATTGCGGAATTCAGCTTGTGGCTACCGGACGTGTTGTTACCCTCGAATTTGTAGTAAATGTGCGCCGGCGTTCCGAGCTTCTTCTCCAGACAGTACGCACGTACGAGCGGCGACGGACGATACATCTTGTAGAAGTTGCGAATCTCCTCGGGAATGTCGATGTACGCATCGGTCTCGTTGACCTCCTGCTTCGCCAGCTCCTCGCAAAATACCGGATACAAATCCTCTGCCTTCATCACCTCTCCCGTAACCGGGTTGAGAAGCGGAGCGGGCTTGTTCTTCATATCGGCCTTTACGTTATACCACTGCTTGGGCATCTCGTGTTCTTCCAGATAAATTTTGTACGGGATCTCTTTGCTCATAAAAACTCCTTTCCGGAACCGCAGTTCCGATACCTCATTCTATGCGCCCGGACTGTGCCGGGACTATGTTAAGTAGCGTATTAAGACCGATGCCGGTGACTCGCCATGGAAAAAACTGTCCCATCATCAAAAAATCCTGCCCTATTGAACCCAATAGGACAGGAGATAAACTCTCTGCGGTGCCACCTATCTTCATCTCCATCTATTGAAGATGCACTCTGCCATGTACCATCATACATGCACTGCTGTAACGTGCAGTTCACGTCTCCCCTACTCGGCTGCTGCCTTTCGGTTCGCCCTCACAAGTCCATTCACAGTTGTTCCCGTCATCGCGATTCCACCATCCGCGACTCTCTTGGCACGTTCCCAAAAGCTACTACTCTTGCTCGTCGGTTCTTAATATGCTAGTAGCATACTACCGAAAAAGAATTTTGTCAAGAGCCAATTTTCTTAGAGCTTCGCGTCCCACAGCCCGCAAAAGCTGTCGATGGGATCCTTGCCGAGGAACGCCTCGGGCCCCGCCAAAAGCTTGTCCACCAAGGCGTCGAGCGTGCTCTCCTTGCTGTCATAGGCGTTGATATACGTCCTTGCCTGAGGGATGTCCGCGAGCATCGTCGGCTGTCCGCAGCCGATGACCACTACCGGCAGCTCATACACGTACCACGGAATCTCACCACCGCCCTTGGACATGCCGAAGCTCGGTCTTCCGTGCGACACGTCACACAGCGTAATGACAAGGTCCATGTCCGCCACAAAGTCCGCAATGGCGTTCTTTCCCGCAAAGTAAAGGTTGATGTTCGGCTTCTCGCCTGCTGCCATGCGCTTCTTCATCTCCTCCAGCGGACTTTCGTAGACAAATGCGTCAAAGCCCCTCTCGCACAGCTTCTGCTTCAACACCTCCGCCGGGTTTCCGCCGCCGAAGCCCATCATTTTCATGAGCTCTGCCATGGCGCCTCCGGCTCCCTTCACGTGTACGATCATGATGCGCTTGTAGCGCTCGGGCGTGATCGGGAGTACGTCCTTGTCTTTGCATTTGACTAAGGTGATGGCGTCTCGGCTGATGGCGCGCTGCAGCTCCTTGTGCGCTTCCTTGCCGAGCACCTCCCGCAGGACGTCCGGCTGTGGAACGAGCTCCTCCTTTGCCGTTTTGTGAAGGCCCATGCGTGCCTTCAGGCCGAGAATTCGGGCGAGCGCTTCGGTCATACGCGCTTCGTCGATTACGCCGTTTCGATAGGCGCGAAGCATCGTCTCGTAGTCCTCCTCCGGGTCGTTGAAGAACAAAAACATATCGCAGCCCGCGTTGATGGACAGCGGCAGCATCTCGCTGCGCTTCATGCGGTTCGTCATTGCGACCATGTGCGAGGCGTCCGTCACAACCATTCCGTTAAAGCCGAGGCGGTCGCGCAACAGCCCCGTCATCAGCTCGGGACTGAGCGTCGCGGGCTGCATGTCCTCATCGGCAATGCTCGGGTTGATGGCGCGCGTCACATTCGGCATCAAGATGTGGCCGCCCATGATGGCGTCGAGGTCATTTTCGATGAGTTGGCGATACACCATCCCGTAGGTGGCGTCCCACTCTTCAAGGCTCATCGCATTTACGTTGTCGGACACATGCGCATCACGAAAATCCAGTCCGTTTCCGGGAAAATGCTTGGCCGCACACGCAAAGCCCGGAATCGTGTGCGCGCCCTGCAGGTACGCTACGCTCATCTTGGCAACGCGCTCGGGATCGTTTCCGAAGGCGCGGTTGATGATCTCGTCATTTTGCCAATTGTACGCGATGTCGCACACCGGCGAAAATGCCATATTGCAGCCGAGTGCGGCGGCCTCCTCATTTGCCATGCGTCCCAGCTCGTAGGCGTAGTCTGCGTTGCGTGTGGCACCGATCTTCACACCGCAACCGAGATACGTGCCGTCCGCGCACGCCCCGTCGCCGCCCATCTCTGTGTTGCACGCGATGAAGATCGGTATCTTCGCGTACTTCTGCAGCTTGCGGTTCTGCTCCTGAATCGCCGCGCCGGGCGCCGGATTGTAGCGGCAGCCTCCGAGATGGTACTTCTCCATCAGCTCGCGCAAATGCTCCTCCTCATGCGACGCCGTCAGCTGAAAGAACAGCTGTCCGACCTTTTCCTCGTCGCTCATCGCTTGTATCGTCTGTTCCACCCATCGAATGTCCTCGTCGGACAGGTAATAAGGCCTTGCCTTTAGATCAACCATCGCTCATCCCCCCAGATTGCTTATAATTTCGAATTCTTCTCCGGTTGGCGAGACTTCTCGCTTCCTCTTAGGTTGTCTGCAAATGCCTTCTCCTTCGCCTCCTGATACTCTCCTCCGTACGTTCCGTTCCTAAGCCGCGGAACCGCCTGCTCTACGAATTCTCGCCACGACTCCGCCTCGCGCCGAACCAAAATGGGATAAAAAAAGACCCCGCTTTGCTTGGCCGCCTCGTAATCTCCCGGCGCATCGCCGGTCATCATCACCTTGTCCGCATCGTAGCCCTTCTTCAACAGCTCTCCGATGCAAAATGCCTTGCTACCCGCGTCCTGCGCCAGCAAGATGTCCACCTGCTCCAACAGCCCGTGCAACGTCCACTCTTCCTCGACCGCCTGCAGATTTGCCGACGACACAATGGCAATGTCAGCGTACGTATGGGCAAATGCCAGCGCCTCCTTCAC
>JAZRJF010000051.1:0-11500 GCA_045645665.1 Lachnospiraceae bacterium
TGCCGACCTCGGAAAGAAGAAGGAAGAGGAAGCTGTAGCAGAAGCTGCTCCGACGACAAAGGTATGTCCTTACTGCAAGTCTGAGATCAGCATCGAGGCTACTCGTTGCCCTCACTGTACTTCTGAGCTGAGCTAAGCTACAATAAAGAATATGAGCCTGTTGCATTGCGAATACTATCGCCGTGCAGCAGGCTTTTTTGTTGTGAATGACTGTCTGTTATATAGGCAAATGCCCTAAAATCAAGGCCTGTAGTTGTGTAGAAACTGTGTAACGGTTGACAATCCGAGCGGCATTTGATATTATGTAACAAATTCGTAATATTTTAAGTTGTTCACGATACGAACCATGTAAGGAGAAGTATGAATCATAAATTTGCCAACATATTGCAAGTGATGTTGCTTGTTATGGGTCTGGTGGCGTGCATATCGATTGTTACTTCGATTGTGAAGCATAGCGGGAACAAGGATACGGAAAGTGCGGGTGCAAAGCTGACTGTGACACAGGGTGCGCAGAAGACGACGGAAGCACCGGACGGCCCGACGAAGGGGCCTACGGACGGGGCAACCGATACGCCGACACCCGAGCCGACTGACAGTCCGACACCGACCCCCGAGCCGACCGACAGCCCGACGCCGACACCGAGCCCGACAAGTACACCGACACCGAGTCCGACAAGCACGCCGGCGCCGAAGCCGACGAACACGCCGACGCCGAAGCCGACGAACACGCCGACTCCCAAACCGACCAATACGCCGACACCAAAGCCGACGAATACACCGACGCCGAAGCCGACAAGCGCACCGGCGCAGACGGTACCGAAGGATGCAAAGGAAGTGGATTTGCTGACCGCACTCATCTATACTGAGTGCAGTAGCTCCTATCTGACAGCAGAGGGCTTTGAAGAGATGCAGTGCATCGGTCAGGTCGTTCTCAATCGAATGAAGGACGGTTACTGGGGAGGCACGATGTACCAGGTAATCCACGCAAAGGGGCAGTTCTCGCCCGTAGCGAGCGGCGGTTACTACAAGGCCTACACGATGTGGATGAATAAGAAGTACGACGTGGCTTGGCAGAAGACGAAGATGGAACGCGCCAACGAAGCGGCAATTGCCATTCTTGCTTCGCCGAAGACGGATTTTAAGTATCTGTACTTCCGCGCAACGAATGCGCAGCTGGAAGCGTCCTATGTCGATTATGTCGTAATGTGCGGCACAATCTTCCACACGGGAAAAAAGAAATAACGGATGCATTTTCCGAAAGCATAAGACAATGCTCTTTTGTGCAGACTACGCACGAAAGAGCATTTTTTTATTGCGGAGGTGCATATGGAATACCGGATTGAACAGGTGAAGGGAAGAGAAATATTGGACTCCAGAGGAAATCCGACGGTGGAGGCAGAGGTGTGGCTGTGTGATGGAAGTGTCGGACGGGCGAGTGTGCCAAGCGGGGCCTCGACGGGCGAAGCGGAGGCAGTGGAGCTGAGAGACTTAGACGTGCATCGTTACCTTGGGATGGGTGTGTTGAACGCCGTGGAAAATGTAAATCACGTGCTTGCGACAACACTGCGTCATACAGATGCGCTGATGCAAAGCGTCGTGGACAAGGCTATGATTGCCGCAGACGGTACCCACAACAAAAGCAGTCTCGGTGCAAATGCACTACTTGCGGTATCGCTCGCGAACGCACATGCCGCGGCAAATGCGGTCGGCCTTCCGCTTTACCGCTACCTCGGAGGCAGCCATTCGGTGAAGCTTCCGGTTCCGATGATGAATGTATTAAACGGCGGAAAGCACGCGGACAGCAGCTTAAATCTTCAGGAATTCATGATTGTGCCGGTAGGAGCCACAAGCTTTTCGCAGGCGCTTATGAACGGCGCTCAGGTGTTCCACACTCTAAAGCGACTTCTGAAGGAAGAGGGCTACTCGACCGCGGTCGGAGACGAGGGCGGTTATGCGCCGACGCTTTCCTCGGATGAGCAGGCACTTGAGCTACTCGTCCGCGCAATCGAAAAGGCCGGCTTTTTGCCCGGAAAGGATTTTATGCTTGCCATTGATGCGGCTGCTTCAGAGCTCGAAAAGGAGGCCGCAAAGCAAGGGAAGCCCGGTTGCTATCTGTTCTGGAAGAGCGGCGAGCTTCGCAGTCGTGTGGAAATGGTGCACTACTGGGAAGAGCTTTGCAATCGTTATCCGATCGTGTCCATTGAAGACGCCCTCGCAGAGGAGGACTTTGAGGGTATGTCGCTTCTGATGAATTCGCTTGGTGGTCGTGTGCAGCTCGTCGGGGATGATTTGTTCGTTACGAACGTACAACGAATTCGAAAGGGCCAGAGCATGTGTGCGGCAAATGCGGTGCTGATTAAGCCAAACCAGATCGGAACGCTGACGGAGACGGTGGATGCCATCCGCATGACGATGGAGCACGGGTGGAATGCAATTCTTTCGCACCGCTCCGGAGAGACCGAGGATACAACCATAGCCGACATCGCAGTTGCATTTGGCGCGGGGCAGATCAAGACGGGAGCTCCGTCCAGAACGGACCGTGTGGCAAAATACAACCGCCTTCTGCGAATCGAAGAGGAGTTGGGAGAAGCAGCGGAATATCCGGGTTGGGCGGCATTCCGTGGGATCTCCTCGACGTGGCGTCCGGCCCTGTAGAGATTGCATAGCTTCACACCGCCAATCGGAGCGAGGGCTTCTGCCGGCGGTGTGAAATCGCTTTACGCATATTACGGGAACGGCGCGTCTGCTACGCCCGTTTTCTCCGTGTTTTTCGCAGGGAGAGCAAGCCTTTCTCGAGCTCTACGACAGCTACTTGAACGCAGGAGAGCATTAGGCCGAACAGCAATGCAGAACGTGAGAGGGCTTCAGCTTGAAAGAGCTGTCTGAGAGGCCCGAAGCACACGCAAGCCAGCTGCAGAGTAATGCCGAGCACGATAGACCACAGAAGCATCGGATTGCCGTTGAGACCGCTTCGGAATAGGGAACGGTCGCTTTTGATGTTCAAGGCGTGCAGCAGCTCGGCACAGGCGAGTACAAGAAAGCAGCAGGTCGTTCCGTACTGAATGTAAGCGATGAGCGACAGGACGGCAACGAGGCAGCCTTCCAGCACAATGCGGCACGTAGTGGTACGGCCGAAGAGCGAGGCACCGTACGGGATGGGCGGTCTTCGCATTACATTTTCCTCGGGTGGCTCAAGTGCCAAGGCAATGGCCGGGATGGAGTCGGTAACGAGGTTGATCCAAAGCAAATGTATCGCGGCAAGAGGAGTGGGCAGCCCCATGAGCAAGGTCATGACGATGAGCAGAATCTCGCCGGCGTTGCAGGACAGCAGAAAATGAATGGCCTTTCGGATGTTGTCGTAGATTCCGCGGCCTTCGCGGACAGCCGTCACAATGGTGGCAAAATTGTCGTCCATCAAAATCATGTCGGCAGCTTGCTTTGCAACATCGGTGCCGTTCTTGCCCATGGCGCAGCCGATGTCGGCTTGCTTTAAGGCGGGTGCGTCGTTGATGCCGTCGCCGGTCATCGCGACAACCTCACCGCCATGCTGCAGAGCCTCCACGATGCGTACCTTGTGCTCCGGCTGCACTCTGGCAAAGATGTGGCAGGTGGCAACCTGCGACTCCAGCTCCTCCTGTGACATGTCGAGAAGCTGCGTGCCGGTAATGACGCGGCCATCGCTGTCGATGCCAAGCTCTTTGGCAATCGATGCGGCTGTCACCGGATGATCGCCGGTAATCATCACCGGTGTGATGCCTGCGCGTTTGCATTGCGCCACCGCGGCGTAGCACTCCGGTCTCGGTGGGTCGTTGAGAGCGAGCGTGCCGTCGTAGGTCAGGTCGGACATCAATGCGAGCCAAGCTGCATCCTCTGTACCACCTCGGGAAAGTTGGCGGTACGTTGCCTCTGTGACACTTTTGTGGGCAACGGCAATCATGCGCAAACCCCTCTCGGCAAATGCTTGCTGAACCTCCTCCACCTTGTACGAATGCGCGACGGAGGAGCAGCAGCGCAGCAGTACGTCGGGAGCGCCCTTGGCGATACACATATATTCACCGCCTTTTTTGCAGACTACGGCCATTGCTTTTCGCTCCGAGGAGAACGGCAGCTCGTATACGCGAGAGAGCGTCGGTGGATTGACCATCGGAAAATGCTTCGCCGCGCTGACCAGGGCATTTTCCGTCGGCTCGCCGTTCGTTCCGTCGGAATTGCTGCACAGAGAAGCAAAATGCAGCAGCTCGGTCGTTCTTGCGGGAGCCTCGGTTGCCCCGGTGCCGCGTACGGAAAAGAGTGTGTGCTCCTCACCGTCACACAGGCAGGCTACGACCGTCATACGATTTTGTGTGAGCGTTCCCGTCTTATCACTGCAGATGTAGGTAGCCGAGCCGAGCGTCTCCACAGCGGGCAGTCGGCGGATGATTGCTTGCTTCTTGACCATGCGCTCGACGCCGATGCTGAGCATAATCGTGACTACGGCAGGAAGGCCTTCGGGAATGGCGGCAACGGCAAGGCTGACCGCAGTCAAAAGCATTGTTACGGCCGGATAGCCCCGAAGGATGCCGAGAAAGAATACGCCGCCGCAGATAGCAAGGCACAGTAGCCCGAGTGTCTTGCCGACATTTGCGAGACGCTGCTGGAGTGGCGTGTCGGGTGCTTTGGCGCGAAGCAAATGCTCGGCAATGCTTCCGATCTCCGTATTGAGGCCGGTGCCGGTTACGACGCATAGTCCGTGGCCGGTTGTGATGGCGGTGGAGGAGAAGACGCAATTTTTACGGTCGGCGGGCAGACAGGTCTCCGGCAGCCGGAGTGAGGCATTTTTCGTGACGGGCAGGCTTTCGCCGGTCAATGAGGCTTCGGAAACGGTAAGATTGACACCCTCGATGAGTCTTCCGTCAGCGGGAATCAGTTGACCCGGCTCGAGAAAAAGAATATCTCCCGGAACCAAATCGGTGCTATCGAGTAAGCAGCGCTTTCCGTCACGAAGCACGGGAGCCTTCGGCGTGGAAAGGCTTTTGAGTGCGAGAAGAGAATGCTCGGCGCGAACCTCTTGAATCGTTCCCATGCAGGCATTTAGAAAAATGATGGCCAATATGATCGCCGGCTCGACATAGTCGGGCTTGCCCTCGTACCAAGAAATGCCGAAGCTGAGGGCGGCAGCGGCGAACAGGACGAATATCATGAAGTCGGCGAACTGGGAAAGAAAACGACGAAGGAGTGAAGGGGGCTTGCCCTCGGGTAGAGCATTTGGCCCATATTGTGCTTTGCGGGAGAGCGCTTCCGCCGATGAGAGGCCGACTCGGGGGTCTGTCTTCCATTCGGAAAGAACTTCGGAAACGGAGCGGGAGTGGTATAGCATAGTGGCACCTCCAAAGTAACGGAAAAACATTAAAATCTTTCAAAAGTGTATGAGAGATGTCGCAAAAAATGCTTGCCCCTTTCGACGGATAGTATTATAATAATTCTAAGCGTGCCCACGCATGTTTTTCGTCGAGGCACGGAAATAAAGGTAGAGGATATGTAGAAAGGAGTCATGAATCATGGGATTTATTGACAACATCAAAGAAAGAGCAAAGCAGGACTTAAAGACTATTTGTCTTCCGGAGTCCATGGACCGCAGAACATGGGAAGCGGTAGAGATGATTTTGGCAGAGGGAATCGCTAAGGTCGTAGTACTCGGAACCCCCGCAGAGGTAGAGGAGTACAGCAAGGGCCTGAATATCGAAGGCGCTACGATTATCGATCCGAATACGGCACCTGAGCTTCCCGAGTACATAGATAAGCTTGTAGAGCTTCGTAAGTCTAAGGGAATGACGCCCGAAGAGGCTAAGAAGCTTCTGACGACCGATTACATGTACTATGCATGTATGATGGTAAAGATGGGCGCAGCTGACGGTGTAGTATCCGGTGCTTGCCACTCCACGGCTAACACACTTCGTCCTTCTCTTCAGATCATCAAGACGAAGCCGGGCACGAAGCTTGTATCCGCATTTTTCATGATGGTTGTTCCGAATTGCGAGTATGGCGCAGACGGCACCTTCCTCTTCGCAGATTCCGGTCTCGAGCAGAATCCGGATCCGGAGAAGCTTGCTGCAATCGCAATCTCTTCCGCAGAGTCCTTCGAGCTTTTGGTTCAGAAGCAGGCAAAGGTTGCAATGCTTTCTCACTCTACGAAGGGTAGCGCAAAGCATCCTGACGTAGACAAGGTACTTGCTGCAACGGCAATCGCTAAGGAGCTTCGCCCTGACATCCTTTTGGACGGCGAGCTTCAGGCAGACGCTGCTATGGTTCCGAGCGTAGGTAGCTCTAAGGCTCCCGGCAGCCCGGTAGCAGGCCAGGCGAATGTACTTGTATTCCCTGACTTGGATGCAGGTAATATCGGCTACAAGCTTGTTCAGAGACTTGCTAAGGCAGAAGCATACGGTCCGGTTACGCAGGGTATTGCCGCACCGGTTAACGATTTGTCCCGCGGTTGCTCCGCAGAGGATATCGTAGGCGTAGTTGCGATTACTGCAGTACAGGCTATGGCTTAATCATTAGGAGGTAAGACATGAAGGTTTTAGTTATTAACTGCGGTAGCAGTTCTTTGAAGTATCAGCTGATCGATTCGGAGACCGAGCAGGCATTGGCAGTTGGTCTTTGCGAGCGTATCGGTATCGACGGTCGTCTGAATCACACACCGGCAGGTGGTGAGAAGGTGGTTTTGGAGGACGCTCTTCCGAATCACGAGGTAGCAATCAAGAACGTGCTTGACGCACTTGTAAATGCTGAGTACGGTGTAATTTCCGAGCTTTCCGAAATCGGCGCTGTAGGCCACAGAGTCGTTCACGGCGGCGAGAAGTTCGCTTCTTCCGTAGTGATCACTCCCGAAGTAATCGCAGCAATCGAAGAGTGCAACGATTTGGCACCGCTTCACAATCCCGCAAACCTGATCGGTATTCGCGCATGCATGAACATTATGCCCGGCGTACCGGAGGTTGCAGTATTTGATACCGCTTTCCATCAGACGATGCCGAAGGAGGCATATCTGTACGGACTTCCTTATGCATACTATGAGAAGCATAAGGTACGTCGTTACGGCTTCCACGGAACGAGCCACAGCTACGTTTCCAAGCGTGCGATGGCAGTTGGCGGTTTGGATCCGGAGAACTCCAAGATTATCGTATGCCACCTCGGCAACGGTGCTTCCATCTCCGCAGTAAAGAACGGCAAGTCCGTAGATACCTCGATGGGTCTTACTCCTCTTGAGGGCTTGATCATGGGTACCCGTAGTGGTGACATCGATCCGGCAATCATTGAGTTCATCGCAGGCAAGGAGAACTTGACTCTCAGCGAAGTAATGAACGTATTGAACAAGAAGTCCGGTGTACTCGGTATGTCCGGTGTATCCTCTGACTTCCGTGATCTTGATAAGGCTGCAGAGGAAGGCAATGTGCATGCACAGGAAGCAGTTGCAACATTTGCATACCGCGTAGCAAAGCAGGTTGGTGCATACGTAGCAGCTATGAACGGTGTAGACGCAATTGCATTTACCGCAGGTCTTGGCGAGAACGACAAGAAGGTACGCAAGCTTGTATGCGATCACTTCGGTTTCCTCGGAGTAGAGCTCGATGAGGAGAAGAACGCAGTTCGTGGTAAGGAGACCATCATCACGACGCCGGATAGCAAGGTGAAGGTAATGATCATCCCTACGAACGAGGAGTTGGCAATCGCAAGAGAGACCGTTGCCCTCGTATAGTTCCTAAGCGAAGTTCCTACGGGAATGTTCCGCACGAAGGAAAATGCACGCAAATCAAAAAAATATTATTTTGTCGTTGACAAACACTAAGTCAGCCGTTATAATACAACCATGCGTGTTCTGAGCGATTGTGAATGCTCAGCCGAAGAGTAGTCAAGGAGGTGTGAATAATGGGAGCTATTTGTCCGAAGAATAAACATTCCAAAGCTAGAAGAGACAGTCGTAGAGCAAACTGGAAGATGTCTGCTCCGAATCTTGTGAAATGTAGCAAGTGTGGTGCACTCATGATGCCTCATAGAGTATGCAAGGCATGCGGTTCTTACAATAAGAAAGAGATCGTTCCGCAGGAGACGAAGTAAGTTTCAGAAAGCTAGTGAAACCAAGGGTTTGCGCGATGTAGACCCTTGGTTTTTTTATTTTGACAATCGATGATATCGACTCTTGGTGGCGAAAAAGGGTCGTAATTCAGAGACAGTATGGAACGGTTCCGAACATTGCAAGCAAGTAATGTTTGGGACCGTTGTTTGTTGATTGGAATAAAGATTACGTAGAATTCGTGATGTTTTTGTGAAAAAGAAGTGAATTGGCAAAAAAATCTTGCAATTTGCGTGAAAGTGCATTACTCTTTAATTGGAAGAAGTGTTGGTGGGAGATTTTGCAGGATGAATCATCCCGTAATGAGACTAGGAGGTGTTTGTTATGAAAGGAAAGCGTTTGCTTGGATTGATGCTACTGTTACTTAGTTTGCTGCTTTGCGCATGCGCAGAGGAGAAGGAGCCGGAAGAAAAGGCTACGCCCAAGCCGAGGGCAAAGTTTACGATTACGACTCATAAATGTGAGGAATGGTTGAAGCCATTCGTGGATTCCTTCAATGCAGAACAGGAGGAATATGAGATCGAGATTTTCGTGAATAGCTGCTATTGCGCAGATGGCCACGATATTGCTTCTATGAAAGACCTTCTTCTGCTTTTGGAGGACATGATGGCAGCTGACGCGGATGCGATTTGCCTCACGAAGGAAGAGTATCAGTTTATGGCTCAGATCATGGAGGACGACGACAAACATTCGGAGAGGTATAAGGATCTTTACTTGCTTGAACTCGATGGACGTAAGACCGGTTTTGAAACGGAGGAAAATGTTCTTCTGTTTGTTCGCGAATCGGACGCAATCGAGGGCGTATGTGCCTTTGTAGAGTATCTGGAGAAGAACGTGAAGTAATCCGGTGATGCACGTGAAGTAATCCGGTGCCGCAACGGAAAATCGAATAGGTTGTAGAAATGATAAGCGAGGGCCGTCGGTATGTCGGCCCTCGCATTTTGTTCATCTTCAGTGTGCATCCTTCGGAGTGGGACTTCCGGCGGTGCCGAGCGTTCGCAACAGCTGTGCGGCGTATGCCTTAAGCTGTTCCGGATGTGCGCTGAGCTCTGCAAGAGGAAACAATGTGAACGGGTCCTCTCGCTTTAGGCAGAAGACTGGCTCGAGCAGTGCCTCGAATTGCGGAAGAAAGAAACCGCGAAAGGTTTCAAATGCAGTCTCTTTGGTGGCGGCAATGCGGTACGCGGAAGGGATGCGCGAAGCGAGACTCTTGTGCACGCATCGCTCCTCCAAGGGCAGGGAGCAGTAGTCGCGGTAGTTCGCAAAGTAATGCTTGGCGGTTACGTTCAACACCGGTACGGTAAGTGTCGCAGTGGTATCGCTCGCAGCCAAACGAAGCGTAGGAGCCTCGGCAATATGCTCCTCCTCGGTTGGCAACGTGGACGTTGACTGTAGCGGAGCCGGCAATGCGTACGTTAATTGTAGTGGCGCCGGCAATGCGTACGTTAATTGCAGCGGAGCCGACAAAGGCTGATTCAGCTCAAGCTCGATGGTGATGCAGTCGTCCTCGGGGCGTTGCTCACCAACCACCTTGCAAGCCTCGAAAGACCCCTTGAGCAGCTCGGAGGCAGCGAATAGATTGCTAAGCGTAGCGAGGCCCATAAGATCCTCGCGATTATGGCGCAGCAAATCGGCCAGTAAGGCTTCCGCCCGGTCGGCATCAAAGCGCGCACGGCCGACGTATTCGGCGTAAAATGCAATCAAGGTCCCGCCATCGTACGGGTCAACGCGTCGGTAGCCGGCAATCGGCTCCAGCGTACGTTGCTTTCGATTCGGCAGTGAATACCATGTCTTGATAGGGGCCAGGAGCGTCATCAGGTCAAGCGCCTCTTCCTTCGTAGGAAAATGCAGCGGAAGAGAGTGCAATGCGGCACGGTGTGCCAAAAACGGAAGGTCGAATGAGCTTCCGTTGTAGTGCAAAAGAAATTGTCCGTCCGAAATGCTTTGGGCAAATGCCTCGAGAAGGGCCGGTTCCTCATCCGGGCCTTCGGAAAACCATTGCCTTAACACCCATTGGTCATCGCGACGGCTGATTGAGCCGATGAGATAGACGTAGGAGTATCGTGGAGACAGACCGGTCGTCTCGATATCGAAAAAGACCGGCTCACGGTCAACGCAGGCGGAGCGCAGAGAGCATGGTAATTCGGGTATCCGAACAATGTCTTCGAAGTATTTCATACAGGGCTCCTTTCTGCGCGATATAGGGAGAATCTCTCCCAGAGATATGTTATCACATTTGCCTCGGGCGGTAAAGAAAAAAACGCAGAGCATTTTGAAAAAAAGAGTGATTTTCGAAGAAGAGTATGGTATACTAAAGGGTAATGAAAAATGCGTGTAGAGGATTGGCATTCTACGAAAGTAGTATCTAGCAGAATGTCATGTACCGGCGGAATGGCCGTCGTTGTGTGAGGGGAAGTAATGACACGTGGTGGAGAGAGAAAACAGAATAGGTGGATATGGAAGGGTCGCGTAAGTAGTATACTGCGTGCGCTCATTGTCGCAACGCTTGTTGCCGTTCAGATTTTTTTCTTGATTGACTTGGCATGGTGGTTGCGTGAACAGACGGTCTATTTCTATGCGATTGTAGAGGTGGCCAGTCTTTTGATTATCTTGCGCTTGGTCAACGACAACCGAAGTGATGCATATAAGATCGGGTGGATAACGCTTGTATTGATATTGCCGCTCAGTGGGCATCTCATGTATCTTTTGTGGGGCCAGACGAAGTGGAGACAGCGCGACATTCATAAGCTTGCTCCGCTGCACGAGGAGTATCTGTCTTACTGCGATTATCGGGACGGAGTTCCCGAGGAATACGCGGAGCAGTATCCGAAGCAAGCGAGGTTGATGCGCTATCTGGAGGCAAAGCATTTTCCGCTGTATCGCAACAATCAGGTAACGTACTATTCGATGGGCGAGGATGCCTTTGACGCCATCTTTGAGGATATGAAGCTTGCGAAGCGGTACATTTTCATAAACTTTTTTATCATGGCGGAGGGGGCGCTTTTCGACCGTATGAGAGAGCTTTTGAAGCAGAAGCTCTCTGAGGGTGTCGAGGTGTTGCTTTTGTACGACGATTTCGGAACGATGTTTCGTGTGCCGGAGAACACTCTTCAGGAGCTGCGAGAGGACGGTATTCGGATTCATGTATTCAATCCGATTCACAAGTACACGGGCAAGCTGTACATGAACTATCGGAGTCATCAGAAGATTGTAGTGATTGACGGTGAGACGGCTTATACCGGCGGGATCAATCTGGCCGATGAGTATATCAACGCCAAGGAACGTTTTGGTCATTGGAAGGATAGCGGGGTCATGGTTACCGGGGGCGCAGCATGGAGCATGGCGGTCATGTTTTTATCCCTGTGGGACCATGCTGTTCGGGAGCAGTCG
>JAZRJF010000052.1:0-6088 GCA_045645665.1 Lachnospiraceae bacterium
GCCGGTAAGGGCAAGGGCGCCGGCAAGTCCAACAACGCCGGCAAGTCCGGCAGCGCCGGTAAGTCCAACAACATCGGCAAGTCCAAGAGCGCCGGCAAAGGTACGACCGCACACAAGGCAAATGTTCGAACCGAAGCTGGTCGTTCCGGTAGATATCAAGAAACAAAGAAGGCGAGTGGCGGATCAAGAGCGACGAGCGGACAGAAGTCGAGTGGCGGATCAAAAGCGACAAGCGGCAAGAGACGAAGAGGCTAAAGGATGAAGGAATTCGAGGAATGCAAACTGTGCCCGAGGGCCTGTGGAGCGAGTCGTGATGGCGGCGAGTTCGGCATTTGCGGCGGTGGCGCCACGTTGAAGGTGGCTCGTGCGGCCCTGCACATGTGGGAAGAGCCGTGCATCAGCGGTGACAAGGGCTCCGGAGCCGTGTTTTTCAGCGGATGTCCGTTGCACTGCATCTATTGTCAAAATGCTGAGATTTCCGAGCGGATGCGTGGAAAGGACATCACGGTCGACAGACTGGCGGACATTTTTTTAGAGCTTCAGGACCAAGGGGCTGCGAACATCAACCTCGTGACGGCGGGGCATTATGCACCGCTTGTTTCGGAGGCACTTGCGAAGGCAAAGGAAGCGGGCTTGAAGCTTCCGTGCATTTGGAACAGCGGGGGCTATGAGACGGTGCAGACGATTGATATGCTGGCACCGCACGTGGATGTGTATCTGCCCGATCTGAAGTATTTGGACAAGCAGCTTGCGGCAGCATTTTCCCACGCGGAGGATTATCCGGAGGTGGCGACGAAGGCCATCTCGCGCATGGTAGAGTTTGCGGGCGAGCCTCGCTTTGACGAGCAGGGCTACATTACGAAGGGCGTGATTGTGAGACATCTGGTGTTACCGGGTCATGTCGAGGAATCGAAGCGTGTGATAGAGTACCTTCGGAAAATGTACGGCGACAGCATTTTGGTGAGCATTTTGCAGCAATATACGCCGCCGAAGAAAGCGCTTCCGTATCCGGAATTGAACCGCAAATTGACGCGATATGAGTATGCAAAGGTTGTGGATTTTGCTCGCGAGATTGGCTTGGAGCAGGGATATATACAGGAACATGGGACGGCTCTTGAGAGCTTTATTCCCGCATTTGACGAAAACGGAGTTTGAAACGGCGGTTGACGCAAAAAAATCATGTGAATTTTGCATGAAACGCCGAAAAACGCTTCCTTTTCCGTTCGGGATATGATAGAATGGGCGAGTAAGCTCATGTAGGAGGACAAGATTGTTATGAGTATTGAAAAAAGACTTGCCGCTAAAAAGAGAAGTGAGCAGGCAAGAAAAAAAGAGAAGATGGGCAAGATTATGAAGATTGTTGCCATTGTGGTTGCAATCTGCATCTTAGCCGGTGCGGTGTATGGCGTATATTATGCTATTCAGTCGAGTAAGACGGAATACAGCAAGTACGTAACCGAAGACGGCAATATTATGGGTGTGAATCCGAAGGATTACATCACGCTTGTTGACTACTCGAAGATGGACATTTCCCTTAAGGATTATGAGCCGACCGAGAAGGAACTCAACGAGCACATGGAAAAGCTGATGGACGAGGCTGAGAAGGCTGCCAAGGAAGAAGAGAAGAAGGACGATGAGAAGAAAGACGATGCAAGTACTTCTACTTCTTCGGATGCGGTAACGACTGCTGAGGACGAGTCCAAGGATGAGGCTGACAAGGACGAAACTAAGGACGAGGCTGACAAGGAAGAGTCCAAGGACGACAAGGATGAGGACAAGAAGGAAGAGGACAAGAAAGAGTCCAAGTTGGATTCTTTGGACGACGCTTGGGTAGAGAAGTACTACAAGAAGACTCTCGAAGAGAAGAAGTATGAGGTAACGAAGAAGGGCTTCGAGGAGTACGCATACGATGACTTGTTTGATTCCAACGTAGAGACCAATTTGGTTAAGGACATTACGAAGTACCTCAACGACAAGAGTACGCTTAAGGGAGATTATCCGAAGAAGTATACGAAGAACCTGACTCAGATTCTCAAGAACACCGAGAAAGAGATGTTCGATATGTATTCCGGTTTCTATACGGCGTATGGCTACAACAACGTATATGCACTGTACGGAAGCAAGAAGGCATTTAACGAGGCAATGGATACGCAGGCTAAGGCTTACGTAAAGGATTCGTTGGTTTGCTTGGCTATCTATGAGGAGCTTGGCTTGACTTATACCTTGGAGGACGCTAAGAAGTATTTCAAGGAAGAGCTTGAAGAGGATTTCGACGAGCAGGCTAAGCGTTGTGGCGAACCTTATTTGATCTTGAACTACAAGTGTGATTTGGTAATCGACTACTTCGAGGACAAGATCAGAGCTGCATACGAAGAAGAGAGCAAGGAAGACAACAACGACAAGACCGAGGACAATAAGACCGAGGGCGATAAGGCAGAAGAATAAGAATCAGGATATACTGATAAGAGGCGCTGCGGAGAATTCTCTGCAGCGTTTTTCTTTGATAGGATTGCTCGTATGATTATAATATTTTTATAAAAAGCACGATAGTCACGAAAACTAGCACAAATGCGAATATTTGTGACGTGAAATATTACATGTATGAAAAAAGTTTAGAATACACCTTTCTCGTTGAAAAGTAAGGTGCTATACTGAAAGTGGTTCAAGGTGATTATCGCTTCAACCCGGCGATTTCAACTTGCCAGTTAAGTATAGAGAAGGAGGGATTATGCCGGCTTGTTATGCACACAAAAAGATGGGCGTCGCTGTCTACCACAGCTTGCCTGAAGAGACCAGACAGTTGATTAAGACCCATTTGCCGTATTTTCTAGTAGGTCTTCACGGACCGGACATCCTATCTTATCATAGACTGGGGATGGGCAAGGACGTCATCGCATTTGGACGTGCCCTGCACCGCGAACCGTTCGAGGACTTTTATGAAAATGCGTGCATGGTCATCCGCAATTCTGAGGACGACCGATGTTTGGTATATTTTTATGGAGTGTTGTGCCACCTTTACTCCGATAATTTATGCCACACGTACATTCGCGAGGCTTGTGAACAGCTAGACGTCAGTCACGGCAAGCTCGAGATGGAATATGAACGACATTTGCTCCGTAAGGACGGTAAGAATGAGCTGACTTACCCTTCGGCTGCACACGTTGGAATTCATCCTGAGTATGCGAAGGTGATTGCTCCGTTTTACCTGGGAGTGAGCGAAGAAGCGATTTTAGAATGCTTGATTGGTATGAGAAGCTCGTTTACGGCGACACGGACGGACAATGCCGTGGTTCGTAAGTTTTTGTGCAATGTGATTCAGGCAACGGGATATACCGATAAGGTGGCCGGCTTGGTGATGAGCAAGCAGGAAAGTGACATTTGCAAACAGGCAATGCGAAAGCTGGATGCTTTGATGCAGGATGCGGCGTTGTTGGCGAAGGAAGCGATTGTGGACTTTCCACGTTACCTGTACCGGACAGATGAGACTCCGGAGTATGTGAACTTTCGATTTAGTGGATTGAAAGTGTAAGTGAAAAATATTTGAAATAGGCCAACCGGATTATGGCCGGAAAGGACAAAGATGGTTATTACAGTTACGATGAATCCGGCGGTTGATAAGTCTGCAGAAGTTGAGACTTATAATGTCGATGGATTGAATGTGTTGAAAAATGTGAGTACGGATGTTGGAGGTAAAGGAATTAACGTTTCCAGAACGTTGCGTGTGTTGAATAGACCGAACATTGCGTGTGGGCTTGTAGGAGGAATGTCCGGACAGGTAATTCGCAATGGGCTGAAGAAGCAGATGATTATGACGGATTTCGTACCGATTCAGGGCGAGAGCCGCACGAATTTGAAGATCAATACCGCATTCGGTATGGCGGAATTCAATGAGCCGGGACCGAAGGTGCACCCGGAGGAAGTAGAAGAGCTGATGGAACGTTTGAAGGCGCATGCAAAGCCCGGTAACTTCTTTGTTCTGAGCGGAAGCTTGCCGGAGGGCGTTACCAGTGACGTATATCAGCGAATGATTCAGATGTGTCACAGTGCAGGCTGCAAGGTGTTCTTGGACACGAGCGGCGAGGCATTGAAGCAGGGCTTGAAGGCAGAGCCTGACTATGTGAAACCGAATTTGCAAGAGCTGTTGGAGCTTTATGAGCACGATGGAAGCTTTGATAGCAAGGAAGAGATGATTGATTGGGTGAAGCAGAAGTCGCTTGAGCTTTGGTCAAGAGGTGCTAAGCTCGTAACCGTTTCTCTCGGTGCGGACGGAGCAGTTTTTGCGGATGGTTTGGAAGCGATGTATGTACCGGCTAAGGATGTTAACGTATCCTCTACAGTCGGTGCGGGAGATGCAATGACGGCAGCAATCGCTTATGGAGTAGAATCCAATATGCATTTTCGTGATATTATCCGCTACGCAATGGCGGTATCGGGTGCGGCATGTGCTACACAGGGCACGAATCCCCCGGAAAGAAATGAGATTGTTAAGCTTTTGAGACAGGCGTAGAGAAGTGTTCGAGCATTTTATCTGCGCGTGGTAAGATGCTCGAGCACGGAAGATAGGTCCGTTCTTCGGGCCTCTGAAGTGAGGAATCTGACAACGTATGAAGCATGAGCAATGAAGCAGCGAGTCATGAGACGATGATTCGCTGCTTTTTTTGTGCTCGCGTAGCGCTGCAAAAATGCGAAATGGGCTCGAAACTGCCACGCACAATCGGGCGAAAATGCTTGAATGACGCAAGGCAGATGTGCTACACTAAAGGAGACCTTTAGGCGGGCAAGAATAGGCCCGCGGGATAGCTTAGAAGGAATCGCTTCGACCCGAAGCGAGAGGGAGAGACATGGCAAAGACGTACCAAGTAAGAGCAAAGAGCATAGACAACGACGGCAGAGGAATTGTGACCTTCAACAACGCGAAGTTCTCGGTTCCGTACCTGATGGATGGCGAGAAGGCGACCATTTCTCTGGTGCATGGAAAGGGAAAGACGTGGGCGAAGCTCGAAGAGGTGTTAGAGCCGTCGCCGGAGCGTGTGAAACCGCCGTGTGACAGCTATGAGCGCTGTGGTGGCTGTAGTCTGTTGCATATGACCTATGCGAAGCAGCTGCAGGTAAAGCAGGCGTATGTCGAGTCGTGCCTAAAGAAGCTAAAGGGCTTGGATGTTGCATCGGTGCTTCGGCCGATCCTCGGAGAGGAAAAAGAAGCGCTGCATTATCGTAACAAGGTGCACAGTACATTTGGCCGCGACGCGAAGGGACGCTTGGTGGCGGGGCTTTATCAGGAGGGCTCACATAAGCTCATTCCCGTGCGTTCGTGTGCGCTCGAGGCGCCGATTGCCGCGCGTATCGTTGAGACGATTCGCAGCTATGCGGAGAAATATCATATCCCGCCGTACGATGAGGATCGTGGGACCGGAGTGCTTCGTCACGTACTGCTTCGCATTGCCCGAAACGGCGACGTGATGGTAGTGCCGGTGGTGGCAGACACGCAGGTGCCGTGGAAGGGCCGATTGGCAAAGCATTTGACGGAGACGCATCCGGAGATCAAGACGGTGGTGTTGAACTACAATTCGGGACGGACGACGAAGGTGCTCGGCAAAAAGGAGGAGGTGCTGTTCGGTGACGGCTACCTCGTGGACACGCTTGGCGGTTGTAGCTTCCGTATCTCGCCGCAGTCATTTTTCCAGGTAAATGCGACGCAGACGGAGCGCCTTTACGAGGTGGCGCTTTCGCTCGCAAAGCTTCAGCCCGGAGAGACGGTTGTCGATGCCTATTGCGGCACGGGAACGATTACGCTGCTTGCGGCAAAGTCTCAGCCCGAGGCGGAGGTAATCGGTGTTGAGCTAAATGCCGATGCGGTGCGCGACGCGAAGGACAATCGAAAGCGCAACGGAATTGCCGGTGCGGACTTCGTATGTGCAGACGCGGGCAAATACCTGAAGCAGCTGGCAACAGAGAAGAAAAGCCTGTCGGTACTGCTCATGGACCCGCCGCGCAGTGGCAGCAGCAAGGAGTTCTTAGATGCGGTGAAGGGAATCGGACCGGAGCGCATCGTGTACATTTCCTGCAATCCGGAGACGATGGTGCGAGA
>JAZRJF010000053.1:0-4647 GCA_045645665.1 Lachnospiraceae bacterium
GGCCGTTGCCAAGAAGATTTACGAGCGACACACCATCCTCACCGAGTTTCTCACGCGCATCGGCGTAGCGCAGGAAACCGCAGCCGAGGACGCATGCCGCATGGAGCACTGCATCAGCGACGAATCGTTGGAGGCACTGAAGCGCTTCATCGCCGAGAAGTAAGTCGCCTACGAGCTTACGCACCGCTTACAAAGCAAGCGACAACATAACCGGACAAACACAAAACGCGGCCAACCGTTACGTTGACCGCGTTATTTTATTGCTTTATTTTATTGCTTCGCTATCTCCCGGAGCCAGATACTTCACTCTCTTCCCTGTCCTTTCGAGAACAGATACGCTCCGATGCCGACCGCAATCGTCAGGTTCAAGGAATCCACCTCAGGAGACTGCGGAATGATGATGCTCTCACCGTACTGCGCATACTCCTCGGGCAAGCCCGTCGCTTCATTGCCGAAGATGAGCGTATACAGCTCCGGCTTCGGACAATTGTCTACCGTCAGCTGTCGCTTGCCGGTCAGCATGAAGGAGAAATACTCTCTTTCGCCCACAATCGCCTCACTCCGATACTCCTCGAACGAGTCGAAATATCGCACATTTAGCGAAAAGAGCGCGCCCATCGACGCTCTCACCACCTTGGGGTTGAACAGATCCACGCCCGGTGAGATGATTGCGATGTCGTGAATACCAAAGGCAAGACATGTTCTCAAAATCGTGCCCGCATTGCCCATATTGGACGGATTCACGAGCATCAGATGCGGCTTGTCCCACGAAAGGTTGCTTTCGTATTTGCGGAACACGCCGATGACGAATACATTTTCCTTGTCGCTAAGTCTCGCAATCGTCTTGTCGCTGCTCCACACGGGAATTCCCGCCGCTTTGCACAGCCCCTCGACATGCTCTCTGTCCGTAAATGTACTGTGAATATACACTCCCAGCACATCCTGCGGACGCTTCTTTATCAATTCAATCGTCGGAAATGCTCCGAGCGCATAGGAGTAATCGCACCCCTTCTTGTACGGCTTGATCGGTTCCATCACGCCCTCCTCCGTTTTTCCTACTCACTGCCTTAGTCCGCTCGCACGAGCGAGCTTCGTTAAACTCCGCGAACGACTACTCAACCTCGCTGAAATACACGGTTTTGCTTGCGAAATCGCCGTATACGCTAACCGAGATTCCCGCACGCATCAGCGTACGTCCGCTCAGCACCTCACCGGTCTCCTCATTGCGGTAACGCTTGTTCTCATCAAGACCCTGCAGGCAAATCATGCGACTCGGATAATTCGCTCTTCCGAGCACCTGCACGAACGTGAACAACGCCTCGCTCTTGTCCTTCGATACGAACATCCACGCATCGTAGCCGTCATTTGAGAACGGATTGCCGATGCGGTACTGGTCACCGGTTCTCACAAGCGGGTTGAAGCGCTTGAACTTCTCCACCTGCGCCGGAATCGCCGCTCTGTCCGCCTCGGAAATGCGCGTTACATCGAGCTCGTAGCCAAATGTTCCAACGAGCGCCACATCACCACGCGTAGCGAACGGTGTCGTACGTCCGACCGTATGATTCGGACAGTCGGATACGTGAGCGCCCATCGTAGATGCCGGATAGCAAAGGCTCGTGCCGTACTGAATCTTCAGACGCTCGATGGCATCCGCATCGTCGGAAGCCCAAATCTGCGGGGAGAAATACAGCATCGCCGGATCAAAACGCGAACCGCCGCTCGAGCAATTCTCAAGCAACAAATACGGATAGTCCGTCGTCAAACGATTCATCACATCGTATACTCCGAGCACATAGCGGTGCCACAGCTCACGCTGGCGCTTTCTCGGAAGAGACGTAGAGCCGACCTCGGTCAGGTGGCGGTTCATATCCCACTTGATGTACTCCACATTTGCCGAATCGAGAATGGCACGAATCATGCCGTATACGTAATCGCGCACCTCGGCATTGGAATAATCGAGCACGTACTGCTCTCTACACTGCGTCATATCGCGGCCGATAATCTGGATTGCCCATTCCGGATGCTCACGGTACAGCTCACTGTCCGGGCTAACCATCTCCGGCTCGAACCAAATGCCGAACTTCATGCCGTAGGAATTGACCTGATCCACCAAGTACTTCAGGCCGCCCTGCAGCTTCTTTTCGTAGACAAACCAATCGCCCAACGACGAGTTGTCGGAATCTCTGTGGCCGAACCAGCCGTCGTCCATAACGAGCATCTCGATGCCGAGCTCGGAAGCATCCTTTGCAATGCTCAGAAGCTTCTCCGTATCGAAATTGAAGTACGTACCCTCCCAGTTGTTGATGAGCACCGGACGCTGCTTGTCCTTCCACTCACCGCGAATCAGATGATTTCTGTACAGGTCATGGAACGTACGCGACATATTGCCGATACCGGACTCCGAATACACCATCACGACCTCAGGTGTCATAAAATCCTCTTCGGGGCGCAAAAGCCACGAAAAATCGTACGGATTGATACCCATTACAAAGCGGGTTCTATTGTGCTGTGTCACCTCAGCCTCAGCGAGGTAATTGCCGCTGTATACGAGGTTGAAGCCATATGCCTCACCGTGCACCTCGTCCGCACCGGGCGCTACGAGTGCCACGAACGGATTGTGCTGGCTCGAGGACACGCCACGAACACTGTCGACCATTTGCTTGCCCTGGTGCAAGCGGCAACGCTCAATCGCACGCTCGCGTCCCCAGCTACCGTTCAACGTAATCATATCAAAATTATTGTGATCAAAATCCACACAGGTCGAAAGCACGCGCTGCAATCTCACGTCACTGTAGCCGCGATTGACTACCTTCACCGAACGCGTAATGACATTCAGGTTCGCAAAGATCGTGAACCACAGCTCCACCGTCAACGACGCATGCGTATCCTCCATCGTCACAATCAACGTCTGTGCCTCGCCCGCCTGCGCAAATGTTGCCGGAATACAAGACACACCCTTCTGACGAGGAGTCGGCTTGCCATCGACAATTCGGTGGCTGACATAGCGAAGGTCACACGCGGACATGCCATCCTCATCGAGAATCATAAGACACGGCTCTCTGAAGTCGCCGATGCCGTGGCACGGATACTCAAAGGGCTTCACGTCCATATAATTGAGCTTGTCGCGTCGATTCGCCTTCAAGGTAAACGGATTCTCATTCATGCGAAGAATATACGACAAATCGTCATCTCCGCAAGGCGCACCGTAGTAAATGTGCAACAGATGACCTTCCTCGGTCACCGCCATCGCATACGTTACGCTGCCGTTATCAAGGCGCAACACCTTCAGCTGCTCGGTGTACTCCACCTCGCCGTCCCAATATCTTCTGCTAAAGCTACAAACACTATTCTGCTCGTAAATCATCTCATTCCCTCTCCTGTTCTCCGAAGTTCTATCCTGTCGGAAATCCGACGTACCGTAACCGGAATGTCCGCAAAATGCTCCGCTTACGCCTCGGCATTTGCCTCCAAATCGTACGGCGTCAGCTGGTATACATAATAATTCAGCCAGTTCGTGTACAGCGTATTGGCATGCGCTCTCCACAAAAGCTGAGGACGAAGCTCCGGATTGTCGTCCGGATAATATCTCTTCGGCATCTCAATCGGAAGTCCCTTTGCCACGTCGCGCTTGTATTCCTTATCGAGCGTAACGCGGTCATACTCGGGATGACCCATAACGAAGATCTGACGTCCCTCCTTTGCCATCGCGAGAAACACTCCGGCCTCCTCGGACTCCGCCATAATCGTAATCTCGTCGCAAGCGGCAATCGCCTCGCGCGGAATCGTCGTATGTCTCGAATGCGGCATCAAGAACGAATCGTCAAAGCCACGTACGAGCGGCTCCTTGCGGTTCATGACCGTGTGACGGAACAGACCGAACATTTTCTTTTCAAGCGGCACCTTCTCAATGCCGTAATGATAGTACAAAGCGGCCTGCGCGCCCCAGCAGATGTGGAACGTGCTCGTCACATGTGTCTTACTCCACTCCATAATCTGCTTCAGCTCATCCCAGTAAGCAACCTCCTCGTACTCAAGCTGCTCCACGGGTGCGCCCGTAATGATAAGACCGTCAAAGCGACGATGCTTCACATCCTCAAATGTGTAATAGAACTGGTCCAGATGACTCTTCGCGGTATTTGTACCGACGTAAGAGGCCGTCGTAAGGAACGTCACATCAATCTGCAACGGCGTATTGGACATACTACGCAACAGATGCAGCTCCGTATCCTCCTTTAACGGCATCAAATTCAATATCGCAATCTTCAACGGACGAATGTCCTGCGTGCTCGCACGATTCTCATCCATCACGAAGATATTCTCATCGATCAAAATCTTACGCGCGGGCAAATCATTCATAACCTTAATCGGCATCGCGTCCACCTTCCTTTCTAGTTATTGTCCCCCGAAGCGAGTGCCAAAAAGGACTCCTCCGAAAGAATCTCAATACCGAGCTCCTTCGCCTTCTTGTTCTTAGACGAATTGCTGGTCGTATCGTTGTTAATCAGATAATCGGTCTTCTTCGTCACCGAGCCGGTCACCTTGCCACCCAAGGACTCGATGTACGCCTTGAGCTGCTCGCGGTTGTCAAAATGCTCAACCGAACCGGTAATGACGAACGTCTTTCCGCTAATCGGCGATTCGCTCACC
>JAZRJF010000054.1:0-21359 GCA_045645665.1 Lachnospiraceae bacterium
GCGCTTTCGCAGACGGCGGGACGAGGTCGCTTGGGACGCACCTTTCATTCGCCCGAGGGCACGGGCTTGTATTTCTCGCTGCTTTTGCGCCCGACCTGTGCACCGGAGGAAGCTCTGATGCTGACGGTTGCCATCGCTGCCGCCGCCACAGAAACCATCGACGCCCTGACCGGACGTCTTCCCGGCATCAAGTGGGTAAATGACCTGTATCTCGACGACCGCAAGCTGGCGGGCATCCTTACCGAGGCCGCACTCTCGCCCGAGACCGGACGCCTTGACTATGCTGTCGTAGGCATCGGCATCAATGTGGAAGAGCCCGAAGGTGGCTTCCCCTCGGAGATTGCGGACATTGCGGGCGCCCTCTATCCGAACAAAAAAACTCCGGCCGAGCTGCGCGAACAGCTCGTGGCCGGAATCGTGAATCGTTTTTATGAATATTATGAGCATTTGGCCGATCGCGAGTTCTTCGAATACTACCGAACTCACAGCTGTCTAATCGGCCGCGAAGTTCTCGTTACCAATCTCGCAACCGACACCGAAGGCCGCGTCGCTCGTGCCATCGCCATCGACGAAGACTGCCATCTGGTCGTAGAGTACGAAGACGGACAGCGAGAAGCGTTGCAATCGGGAGACGTACGGTTGCGCCTCACCCCGGAAAGAAGCCCGAATCCGACACCGGCTCTCCTTCGGTGAGCAAATGCGTAACGTCGCCGAGCATCCTCACTCGGAACCACGCCGTTCCCGGCACACGTTCCTCGGTCTGCAGCACCGTAATACCGGTCGGCGCGCTGAAGAAGCCGTGCCACAGCAGCGGTGCGGCGATACCGGTCAAATGCGCCACCGAAGTCAGTGTAGAAATCATATGACAGAAGATCACGATCGTATCATCATTTGCCTTGTCCGTCCAATTCGTGCGGTAAATGTTGCCGTCACGAACATATCCGTACTCGGCCAGCAGAGCATCTAAGCCGCCGCAAATCTCCTCATAGCCTTTTTTACAGCTCGGATCCTTGTACCACGGCGAAGCAAGCCACGTGTCCTTATGATAAAGGAGCGGGTCCTGCGTCCATTCGCCCGGGAAGAAGTCCCACGCGTTGCGCATGCGTTCCTGATGGGGATCCCAAGCAATGCCGGTATATTCACGAATCCACGGTAGCACGGTCGCCTCTTTTCCAAGCGGCTCGAGGCACACGCGACAAGTCTCCTTCGCGCGACCGAGCGGCGATACGTAATACGCCTTGACGCGGTCGTCGTAGCGCTTCACCCATTTGGCCAGCGCCGCCGCTTCTCTTTGCCCCTTCTCGGTCAAAAAATCAATCTCGTAATTCGGATCTCCATGACGTACAAAAATCAGTCTCATCAAAACCTCCCGCGTAGCTTGCTGCGCATCTTGCTGCGCCTACCACTCCCTATTCGGGCAATGCCCAACCGTTGCCACCGCGCGAAGCTCCACATAACAGCCGCATGCTCCGCAAGTTCCGGCATTTAGCTGGTCACACTCCTTGCAAATCGCAAGCCGGCGCTCGTATTCCTCGGGCGGTACACGATCCGCCTCTTTGATTGCCTGCTTGTACTTCTCTATCTGCGCATAATCTTCCTTTGCCATATCACGCAAAAGACATCGCTTGCATATCCTAGCCATCCTCTCGCCTCCCGTCGCCATGCGACCCTCGCATGGGGTTGCATTTTGAATGCCGTTCTAGTATACTACTTTGCGTAGACAAGCTTATACTCTCGGAGGAGATCATGAAACAGAATCAAAATGCTATAAATATTGCTTTAGCGGCCGTAATTGCCGCTCTCTATGTAGGTTTGACGTTCGTTGCGAACGCATTTGGCCTCGCAAGCGGCGTCATTCAAGTGCGCCTTTCCGAAGCGCTTACCATTCTTCCGTTTTTTACGCCGGCTGCGATTCCCGGCCTGACTATCGGCTGCGTGCTCGCGAATCTTCTCACCGGCTGCGCTCTTTGGGACATCGTGTTCGGTTCCCTTGCAACGTTGCTCGGTGCCCTCGGAACCTATGCTCTGCGTCGCTTTGTATGGCTGGCGCCCATCCCGCCGATTCTTGCAAATACAATCATCGTTCCTTTCGTCCTGCGAGAGGTGTACGGAGTTCCGGACCTCATTCCGTACCTCATGCTAACGGTCGGTATCGGTGAGATCATCTCCTGCGGAATCCTAGGCATGCTTCTACTCTTCGGTCTCCGAAAGGCTCAGATTACAAAGTATCTCCCGACCACGAAGACATCCGCAAGGAACTCCGCGAAGTAATCCACGGAAGCTTCCACGGACCGTCGGCAGTCTCCGCGGGCCAAGTATGAATTTCGCGGACCGAATGACGGAATACAACTAAGCATTTTCCTCGACTTTGCCGGTATGGTCGAAGCACTTTACCAAGACGAAAAATGCGATAATGTAGACTAAAAACATCGTCATTAGGTATCCGCCGAAGATTCCGGTCGTGAACTGCTGCGCCAATACTCCGAACAGCCATGGCATTACCATGACGCCGACGTAGCATGCGGCGAATTGCACTCCGATGACGGATTGCGAGATGTCCTTGCCGAACAGCTGCGGCGTAAGGTGGGTCAGATTCGGGAAGATCGGGCCGATGCCCAATCCCATGAGAAACAGTGCGACAATTGCAAATGCAGTAGGAAGCGGCAGAAGCAACAAGACGATCGAGAGCCCCATCACTCCGCTCGCAATCCAGATCAGTCGCCACAGATCCAGCCATTTTGCCATCACACCGGACAGGAATCGTCCGAGTGCAAGGCCGATATAAAATAACATCGTAACCTGCGCCGCCTTATCCGCGTCGAAGCCCTTGGAGTTTACGAAGAACGTGCTGCTCCAGGAACCTGCGGTAAGCTCAACCGCGCAGGATGCAAAGTATACAAGACACCCCGTCCGAACGGCTCGCATTTTCATCAACTGCGAAAATGACAGCACTCGCGCGGGGGTATTTTCTTCTTCATCGCGCTTTCCGACCTTCTTCCAAAGCGGAAGCGACGCAATCGTTATCAGTGCAATCAGCGACTGAATCAACGCAACGCTGATATAGCCTCTGCGCCAATCGTTGTCCGCGCTGAGCGCCACCGACATCAGATACGGACTCACGGCGACACCGATTCCGTAAAAGCAATGCAGGTAATTCATCTGCGATGCACTATAATGAAGCGCCACAAAGTTGTTCAGCGCCGTATCCACCGTTCCGCCACCGAGTCCCAGCGGAATCGACAGTGCAAACAAAAAGACGACGTCCTTCGTCGCCGCAAAGCCAAATAGCGCCGCGGCTGTCATCACCGTGCTAAATGCCGTCACAACACCCGTGCCGAATCGATTGATCAGCTTCGAGCTCACAAGGCTCGAGAAAATGGTGCCGAGACTGATGGTCATGGACAGATAGCCGGCCAGCGATATCGGCAAATCGAAGTCTCGATACATTGCGGGCCACGCCGTGCCGAGCACGGAATCCGGCAACCCGACTCCGATGAAGGTTATGAAGATAACCACCAAAAGAATTGTCATCATACGAAATCTCAGTTCCTCTTATTAAGCATTTTTCTAACGCACACGTGGTCTCGCCCGAGACGCACGTGCTTTCTTTTCTACGCGCGAGCTCCCACCAGCTGACCAACCAAGGCAAATGCTCCGAACACCACGATATCAATCGCTACAATCGTTGCACCTACCGGTGTTGCGAACAGGATGGAAAGCAAAAGTCCCAGCACGGAGCAGCCTACGGACAGCACCGCCGAGCACAGGATGACCGAACGAAAGCTTCGAAACACTCTCATTGCGGACAGTGCCGGGAAGATAATGAGCGCCGACACAAGCAGCGAGCCGACCAAATTCATCGCCAGCACGATAATGACTGCCGTTACAATCGCAATCAGCAGGTTGTAAGCACCGGTGCGAACTCCGGTTGCTTTTGCAAAATTCTCATCGAACGTCACGGCAAATATCTTGTGATAGAACACCACGAAGATCGTCAACACAATGACCGACATCGCGATACACAGCCACACATCGCTTCTCGTCAACGTCAATATCGACGTCGAGCCGAACAACGTGCTGCACACATCGCCCGAGATGTTCGTCGAGGTTGAGAACAGATTCAGCAGCAGATAACCGATTGCCAACGCTCCGACGGAAATCATCGCGATGGCTGCGTCGCCGTGAATCTTAGCATTTTGCCCTGTACGTAGCAGAAGCACCGCCGCCACAATGGTAATCGGAAATACGATGTACAGCTCTCCCGCCACGCGAAGCACGGACGCGATGGCCAATGCGCCAAATGCCACGTGCGACAAGCCGTCCCCGATAAAGGAGAACCGCTTCAGCACGAGCACCACGCCGAGCAACGACGAGCACAGCGCAATCAACACGCCCACAACGAGCGCGTACTGCACAAACGGAAAGGATAGATAATAGCTCAATTGTTCAAGTAGGTTCATGCCGACCTCCTGTCTCCTTACATATATAAAGTCTCCGTCTCGGTAGCCGCCGTCACATCTGCTCGGTATCGCTGAACCGGAAGCCTCAGTGGCTCCGCCGCCTCTGCCGGCCTCAGTCCGCACCGGCCCCAAGTGCCTTCTTCAATGTCTCATAGTTCTTTTCCATCTCGGAAACGTACGTAACTCCCGCCTGCGCGGCCTTCTTCGTCACCGACTGCATGGAATGCAACGTATGTTTTTCGACTCCCTCGCTCTTTGCCGTCGAGATGATCGTGTCCGCAAGCTTTCCGTCCGACCCGTCGAGAATCAACACGCACGGCAGCTTCAGCTCGTCCACCTTCTCGGAAAGCGACACGATTGTCTCGAAGCTCGCCTCAGTATCCGCTTCACAGCCCGCAAATGCTGCGTAATACGTCAATCCGTAATCCTCCGTCAGATACAAGAACGGGAATCGGTCTCCAACCAATATCGTCGAGCGCTCGGCACCTGCCACAAGCTCTTCGAAGCGGCTGTCCAGATCGGCAAGTACGCCGTCGTACGCCAAGGCATTTGCCTTCAAGGTCTCTTCCTCTTCGGGCAGCCTTTTGCACAGCTCGTCCGCAATCACCTCGCAAAATGCTCTTGCATTTCGCAGAGAAAGCCATACGTGCTCGTCGTACAAATGCTCACAGCCCTCATCGTGTTCATGCTCATGGTCGTGCTCATCGCCGTCGTTCTCGTGCTCATCGTTCTCCGTATGGGGAAGCTCTTTTGCATCGTCGCCGAGCAGCTCCATCAGGTTAATGACCGTTCGTTGCTCATCCGGTGCGTTATCCAGCACCTCCTGTACCCACACGTCGGACTCGCCTCCGACATGAATCAGCACATCGCAGGTTGACATCTGCACAATGTCCTTTGCCGACGGCTGATAGCTATGCAAATCCACGCCATTGTCCACAATGACCGTCAGGTCCACACCTTCTACACCCGAAAGCAACTCCCGTGCCCAGTCGTAAGCCGGAAATACCGTCGTTACTACCTGAAGGCGACCACCCCGGTTGTCTCCGGTGCAGCCCGTAAGCAGGAAGATGAGTGATAGCAGCGCGAGGCGCTGCAGTGATAGCCGGAAAAGCCGGCCGTGATAGGCGTTGCGAGCAACGCCGGTGTTAGTCGGCCCGGGGTCGACAGTGTTGGCTCCGCGCGCAACGTGGCTTCTATTGTTTCTTGACATAAATCTCTCCCTGTCTATGCTCCTAAAACAAAAGATAGTGGCGCAGCCTGTGCGCCACTATAATTCTATTCGTTCTCTGCAAAGCACAGCGCGGCTCACCTTACATATCGGTGCGCATCGCTGCACATCTACGACGCTTCAGCGCGATAATATTATATTCCTTCCTCGAAAAAATACAATACCCTTTTATTGCCCTTTACGCCGTAGGCATGTATTTCTGCTTCAGGTATTTGTCCTCGAATTCCGAAATCGGCATCGGTCTTTCGAACAAATATCCCTGCGCCTTCGTAAAGCCGCAGCTCTCCAAAAATTCTGCCTGCTCCTCCGTCTCCACGCCTGCGAAGATAACCTCCTTCTTGACTGCGGAAATCATCTCACACATGCAATGTACGTATTCTCTCTCCGCCTTGGAGTTGCCGATGTGGCGAAGGAAGTCTCTGCCGACCTTCACCGTATTGATCGGTGCATTGATCAGCATCGAGAGCGACGAATTGCCCGAACCGAAATCGTCCAAAGTAATCTTGAAGCCGCGTGCCTGCAAGCCGTTGATCGAGGTCTTCACGCTCTCGTCTGCCTTGCCGAGCATTGCCTCATTTATCTCAAGCTCAAGGAACTTGCCGTCTACGCCATACTGCTCTGCGAGACGACTGATTCGCTCGTCAAACTTCAAAAAGCTACGGTTGTTCTTCGAGAAGTTAATTGAAATCGGCACCATCGGAATGTCACTCTTCTTCCACTTGCGAAGCGCCTGCAATACGTTCGTGTAAATGCAGAAGTCGAGGTCGGTAATGTGACCGGTTCTCTCGAGAATCGGTACGAAATCCGAAGGCGACATGTAGGTTCCGTCCTCCTTGACCCAACGCGCCAATGCCTCTGCGCCGATGATCTCGCGGCTCTTCAGCGAGAATTTCGGCTGAAGGAACACTTCGATCTTGTTGTCGCGGATTGCGTTCTGAATAGCACCGGCAATGTTCTGCTCATAGGAACGGCGGTGACGAAGCTCTTCCGTGCAAATGCAATACGGACGGTTCTGCTCAGCCTTTGCCTGCTTTCTTGCGAGGTTCGCATTGTCCATTGCGAGAGAGATGTCCTTCTCGCCCCTACCCATGAAGTACACACCGCTTGTCAGCTGAAGGTCGATGCCCGGATAGAACTTCGACTGATGCTCGACAAATACCTTCGACCAGCTACGAAGCTTAGCGATTACCTGCTCCTTCGACTCACCATTTACATAGATTACGAAGAAATCCGAGTGAATACGGCAAGCAAAGCACTTCTTGCCCTTTCGCTGAAACATCGCGCCGAAATCGCGCAGGATGCGGTCGCCGGCCGGATAGCCGTACTTCTCATTGATATAAGAAAAGTCATTGATGTCACAATAGATGACTGCATGTACCGGGTCCATATCCGGGTCTGCAAGAATCTCCGTCATACGAGCACGAAATGCCGTACGGTTGTACAGGCCGGTCAGACGGTCCGTTGACGACAGTCGGTTGATCAGCATACGATCGTTGCTGTGCTCCTTGCGAATCTTTCGCTCCTCGTCAATCGGCACTACGCGTCCGTAGATGTACACCACGCGGTCTTCGTTATCTTTAATCGGCACAAAGCTGATGCGGCACCACTGCGGCTCACCCTCGTTGAGCTTCATACGGAATTCTCCGCGGCAGTTGTTGCCCTCCTCCCTAGCGGACTGATACAGCTTCATAAATGCTTCGAAATCGTCCGGATGCATATGGCGACGAACACGCTCGTCCGCCATAAAGCGCTCGTAGAGACCTTCCTGGCCGAGCAGCTTTCCGATTCTTCTCGGGAGACTCAATCTATCCTGATCGATGTCGTAGCCGAACTGAATATCATCCGACGTATCCTCCAGCTTACGATAATGATCGAGCTGGTGCTTCATATTGATCTCCGCATTGATTCTCTGCGTAATCTCGGTGAAGACGCAGCTAATGAGCGTCTCCTCCTCCGTACAGCTTACGCAAAGGGCATTGCAATGAACCCATGCCACGCTGCCGTCAAAGCGGTTGATTCGGAACTCCGCGGAATTAACGGACTGCTCCTCTCTGTTATCAAACAGCTGATGCACACTGCGCTGATCGTCGGGTGCCACAATCTGCGGAAAATAATTGTTGTGTATCGACGCAAACTGCTCCGCCGTATGACCGATCAGCTCATAGAAGGTTTCATTTGCATAATAAATCTCCGGCACATTGTCGGGAGAAATCTTTCCCTGGAACTCAAAAAGTGCCACGCCTGCCGGAAGAGTCGAAAGCAATCCGGTAATACGGCGCTTCTTCAGCATCTCGCCGGTAACCTGTGTAATCGTAACGTCAAAAAGACCGTTCTTCATCATCTTCTTTTGACGACGCACGAAGCACTGCACGGGAACGTCGTGTCCCTCTGCATTGCGAATCCGATGCTCAAGGCAAACTACCATCTGCTTACGGATGCGCTCGTCAAGAATGCGCTTTACGGTCTCTCTGTCTGCCTCACATACGCAATCAAGGTATGTGACAGGACTTTCGTTATGGGTCTGAATGCCCAGCATCTCTTCTACGTTGCTGTCGCACTCAACAATCGTGTACTCCTCATCGTCCTGAATGGTGCAGGTTCCGAAATAGACCTGTCTTGCCACTCCATGCGATGCATTTGCCGACGAATGGTTCGCATCTCCGAACATCTCATCGAGATATGCTGACAAAGCGGACTCACCGGCAAAGGAGTTGTAGACTAATTTTTTTGCTCTCGGCTGGCTCGAGCATACGAACATACTGGACAGGAAAATGGACCACGTAAGCGGATAAGCCCCTCTCTCAATTGAGCTTACCGTCTGTCTCGTAATGCCGATCAAATCGCCGAACTCCTCCTGCGAAAGCTTCATTACCTTTCGATACGTCGGAAGATTCTTCGAAAAGATCGTCAGCAGCTTCTTCTTGTCCTCTTCTTGTAACATAATCATTGACTCGTTACCCCATCTCTTCTCTTATGTGGGAGCGTTATCCCGTCGGCGCCTTATCACGCCAAGCGTGCGGGACCATCTCCAATCTCAACGATATAAAATGTCGGCTCGTATCCAATCTCCCGCGTATAGCAGTCCCCGACGTTGCTTACAAAGGCATCGACGCAGTCTTCTCTTACGAGAGCTACCGCACAGCCTCCGAAGCCCGCACCTGTCATGCGTGCGCCGAGAACGCCCTCCTGTTGCCAAGCGGAATGAACCAAGGTATCCAGTTCCCGTCCTGTCACCTCGTAATCCTCCCGGAGCGATTGATGTGAAGCGTTCATCAAATGCCCAAAGAGCTCGATATTACCGGCCCTCAAGGCTTCCACTGCCTGTATGGTTCGTTGATTCTCATACACGGCATGCTTTGCGCGTCTTCTTCGAACCGGAGACGCAATCGCCTCCTTATGTTGCTCGAATTGCTCCTCTGTCAGGTCCCCGAGTGTCCGAATGTCAACTACACGCTGTAGCTCAGCAAGTGCCTCCTCACACTCACTGCGACGCTCGTTGTACTTCGAGTCTCCCAACCCGCGCTTCTTGTTCGTGTTCATAATGACGATGCGCAGCCCTTCCTGTTCAATCGGCGCATACTCATAGCTTAAGGTTGCCGTGTCCAGCAGAATCGCGCAATCTCTTCTTCCCATAGAAATCGCGAATTGGTCCATGATTCCGCAGTTCACACCGACAAAGCGATTCTCCGCCAGCTGTCCGAGTAGTGCATTTTCCACGCCGTCGTACGTCAGTCCGAACAAATCCTTCAGCACATATCCGGTCAAAACCTCAATCGATGCCGATGAGGATAAGCCCGAGGAATTCGGAATCGTTCCGAAATACAGTACATCCATACCCGTCGGAATCTCGTAGCCTTTCTCAAGGGCTGCCCAAATCACTCCCTTCGGGTAATTCGTCCATCCGTCCTCCTTGCGATATGCAAGTCCCTCGACGGAAGAAGTAATCACGCCGTCCTCCTCGAAGTTCATCGAGAAAAAGCGCAGCGTACTGTCTTCATTCCTCCTGGCCACCGCATAGGTGCCAATCGTAAGCGCACACGGAAATACGTGTCCTCCGTTGTAATCCGTATGCTCACCAATCAGGTTTACACGGCCGGGAGCGAAGTAGCACCGAATGTCTCCTTCCGCTCCGAACAGCTCGCAAAACCGATCTATCAATTGTTGTGTCATAAATTCATCATCTCCAAGACGAAAGTCGAAATCATACCGCAGGAACTATTTCTCTACCGGTTCACGAACGATCTTTCGTGCTGCACGACGCGACTCCTTGTGCTGGTACATCAAGTCGTCACTCATCGTTGTCCACTCTCCGAGAGTTCTCTCTCCTGCCGGATCGGCAATCGAGAAGCCGTAGCTGGCTTGTACGATGTACGGTCTCTTAGAGCGAGCGTTGTAATCGTCCAAAAAGCCGTTCAATCGCTCTATGAAGATGGTCGCCATCTCCTCGGTGTAATCGAGGGCCAGCACCTGGAACTCGTCACCGCCTACTCGGTAGCAGGTCTCGTCTGCGTAGCATGCCGCCGATATCGCATTTGCAATTGCCTTCAGCGCGATATCTCCGTGAGCATGTCCGAACGTATCGTTGATCGTCTTCAAGCCGTCCATATCGATGCCCATGATGCAAAGCGAACGATTCTCGTTCACAGCCTTTCGGTACATCGCCTTCGAATCGTTCTCAAATCCGTGACGGTTGTACAGTCCGGTCAAAATGTCGCTGATGGACATGTTCTGCAGCTGGTCAATCAGAAGGTTCATCTTCTGACGAATGCGGATGCTCTCGTATGCGTTACATATATTCGTTACAAGGTACTGGAAGAACGCGCCGTTCGGCGAGCCCTCCTTGTAGTTAATCATACAATATCCGAAGCAGGAGGTCTGGTAGTGCATCGGAACGATATAGTAAGCACATGGTTCATCGTACACATATTCCTCCGGCAATACGTCGTGGAAGTCGAAGACGTGGTCGATATGGCCGAGCAGCAAATTCTCCTGTATCGCCATACGCAGATGCACCTTCTCCGTAAAGCCGTTGAAGTCCGCAGAATCCTGTGTTCCCCAATCGTATTCATTCATAACAAAGAAGAAATCTCGGAAATTGACGTTGTTGAATACGTAGGTATACACAACCTGCGCCAGCTCGTCAACATCCTTCGCGGTCTCGCCGTCGATGGACATGAAGATGGTCTGCATGTTGTAGTTGAGGTAGCGATTCATCTCGTTGAAATACTCACGAAGACCGAGCTCTACCTGCTTCTCATTGTCAATCTCACAACCGCAAGACTGTCTGACAACAATCTGTGTCGGTATGTATTCGTACTTCTCATCAAGCGTCTCTCCGATATGCAAGCGATTCAGCATGTCAACCGCGTGCTCTGCCAATGCCGCTACGTCCACACGCACGGTTGACAAAAGCGGAAGACTGGCCTGTGCCTCGGAAATGTCGTCAAAGCCCGTAATTGCAATATCCTCGGGGACACGGATACCGCGATCTCGGAGCGCGTTCATAACCGCAATAGCCATATAGTCGTTCGCGCATACGATAACGTCCGGATTCTTCTCACGTCCGTCGAGCAAGTATTCTACCGCACGGTCACCGCAATTTCTCCAGAAGTCACCGTAGAAGACATTGCCGTCGGTGCATTCCAAGCCGTACTCTGCCAGCACTCTCTGGAAGCAGGTGATACGGTTGATTGCGTCCGGATGATCCTCGGGTCCACCCACATAGCAAAAATCAGTGTACTTGTGATCTTCTACAAGGTGACGCGTAATGCCCTCCATGGAATTCTCATCGTCCACCAATACGGCCGGATAATCCGCAACCGCACGACGAACACAGACAACGGGACAGGTCGCACGTCTCTTTACGTTGTCAATAATCTTGTCTGCAAGTGCCGTCTCAGCAAAAGTATCCGTAACCAAAATGATACCATCGAGATTCTCGTAGTCCGGCATATCGGCAAGGTACATCTCGCCATCTACAAACTCCTGGTTGTTGCCGTAGGCGCCGAACGAATGGTAAACAAGCGTATAATAGCCGTACGAAGCAGCCCGCTTTTCAATATTCTCCACAAGTACTCTTTGAAACTCTGCTGACACTCTGGAAATCATAACAGCAATAGCTTTTCTTTTCCCCAAATGCATAACTTTCTCCTTATCTCAATCCATGTATAGACCGAATAGAATGCTTTCTACCATTGTACTATGTATTTTCTAAATAATCAATAAAAAATTTGATAAATTGCAATATAACTATACATTTTTCGATTGAAGTGCTATACTAAACATAAATCCAAGTTGACAGCGTAAAGGGAAATGTATTATGTCAAAATCAGAACATATCAAATACATGAAACAGGCACTTACACAAGCCAAAAAAGCCGCCGCTTTGGGCGAGGTTCCGATCGGCTGTGTTATTGTCTGTGACGGCAAGGTGATCGGCCGTGGCTACAATCGCCGTAAGACGAGCCACAGCACTCTTGCCCATGCCGAGATAGAGGCAATCCGCAAGGCTTGCCGCGTTACCGGAGACTGGCGTCTCGAAGGCTGTACGATGTACGTCACCCTAGAGCCCTGCCAGATGTGTGCGGGCGCGATTGTCCAGGCACGGCTCGACCGAGTCGTGATCGGAACCGACAATCCGAAGGCCGGTTGTGCCGGCTCGATTATCGATTTGCTCCAGATGAAACAGTTCAATCATCAGGTAGAAAAGGTTGAGGGCGTTATGCAGGAGGAATGTCGCGCGGTGCTGCAGACATTTTTCCAAGACCTTCGCGAACGCGAAAAAGCGAACAAGCTCGCCAAAAAGCAGAGTGAAGCAGAAGCGAACGATGTAGATGAGCCGAAGCCGATCGACTGAGGAAAATCGAGCGAAACAGATGTGGTGTAGAAACAAAATCAGATAGATGTGTCGAACAGCTATGCTACGACACAAACAGCGCGTATATAAGTTAATATCATGACAAGGAGGAAAGACGACATGATGAATCTTCAAGGGCTGCAAAAGCTTACGCTGTTGGACTATCCGGGACATATGGCATGTACCGTCTTCACCGGCGGCTGCAATTTCCGCTGCCCGTATTGCCACAACAGCGGTCTCGTTCAAAATCCGAATCCGAACGGAGAACTTACCGAGGACGAATTCTTTCGTTTCCTCGCTTCCCGAAAGGGCAAGCTGGAGGGCGTATGTGTAACCGGCGGCGAGCCTACTCTTCAGCCGGATTTGCCGATGTTTTTGGGCAGAATTCAAGCGCTCGGTTTTCTCGTAAAGCTGGACACAAACGGACAGAATCCGACGCTTCTGAAGAAGCTGCTCGATGCTCACCTCGTAGATTACGTAGCCATGGACGTGAAAAACAGTCTTGAACGCTACGGCGAGACGGTCGGCATACCGGGCATTTCCACAGACAACATTGCGGAGAGCATTCGCCTTTTGCTCGCATGGAAGGGCAATTACGAATTCCGCACAACGGTGACCGCCGAATACCACGACGAGGCCTCGATGCTTGCAATGGCCGAGCTGCTTCAGGGTGCAAGACATTACTACTTGCAGGCGTACCGCGACTCCGAGCAGGTTCTTTTGCCCGGTAGCTGCCACACTCCCGACGAGAAGACGATGCTCCGCTACAAGGAGCTGATCGCCCCCATCGTCAAATCCGTTGCCATTCGCGGTCAGGCGTAGGCGACTCTTCCAATTCCATCGCGTAGTAGCCAAATGCATGGGCTTCCCACGCACTACGTCTCAGACAATAGAATTCACGAAACCCGTAGAGTTCTCCCGTTCTTCGTTCCCCGACGCTACAGACGCCGGGGACGAGCAGGTAGATGGCTGCGGGTTTTTCTTTGCCCATGTAGCGGGTTGCCAGTAGCAGGTGGCGATAGCGATAATACGCATGGCACACAAAGCTATTTCCCGCGTATTCCGTCCCCGCCAAAAGAAAATGCACGTCACTCAGCGAGATGCGCGCACATCCGCCAAACGGACTTTGCGCGAGCGGACTTACCCTCGGCCTTCTTCTTTGAAGCTCCTCTGCTCTTTCTCTTAACGACCGTGTCGACAGCTCGCGAAGCTGTCTTCCGGCCTCTTCTTCCAAGCGTTCCTGCTTGCGCAAGGCCTCCTCGATGTGGTTCATCGCGGACGGCGCCTCGCCTTTTCGAGCTCCTGCGGACGGAGTCTCCCCTTTTCCGGCACTCGCAGGCGGCACCTCACTTTGTTGTGTGTCCGATTGCTTCCCGCAAAACACGTTCGCAATTTCCTCCGCCGACGCCCGACAACCGTCCATCAACGCAACGTACCGCTCGCCGCATTCCGTCTCCAGTGCGACACCTAGCGGCCGGCCCGATTCCGAGCCGCATTTGCGCGGAAGGCGCAGACAATACTCTCGCTGTCCCGCACATAGACAAAGACGAGCATTTTCTTGCGGCGCAAGCACTCCGCACTCGTCCCGACACAAAAGCCACAGCGTAGCCGCGCCGCTACGAACGCCCTTCGTAAACTGCAAAAGGATGCGCATTTCGCCGTCGCGAAGCAAAAGCTTTACACAGCCCGCGCATCGACTCGCGTCACGCCCCCACTCACAAAGAAAGCCAACCAATCGACAAAATCGCTCCATCCTCTCACCCGCACCTTACTGATGTTCGTCATAGTAAGCTATGCTTAGGATGGGCACGTTATGCCGACTGATTGGCTCAAAATTCATATTTATATGGCGCACGCCGTTCTATTCAAAAACGCCTACTCCTCGTCCTCGCTCACGTCCTCGGAGTTTTTCACGAGAATCGCCCCCGGCGTTCGCATATAGCTACCGGTGTCCGTAGGCAGGTTCTTGCCTTCCAGCTTCACCTCGAAGTACGTCTTCAAAATCGTGTACACAAGCGCAAAGGTAGGGGTTGCAAGCAACATTCCCACAATTCCGCCGATGCCGCCGAGCACAAGACAGGCAACCAAGACGAACAGTGGACGAAGTCCGACGCTCTTGCCGACGATGTGCGGATCGAGATAGTTGCAATCAAACTGCTGAAGGACAATCAAAAATGCTCCGAAGATCAAGCCGTGAATCGGATTCATGCACATGATCAAGACGGTACACGGCACACCGCCGATGAACGGTCCGAAGAACGGGATGACGTTGGTCACACCGACAACGATACTTACGAGGATGCTGTACTCTCCGATGGTGGAGAAGAACAGACCGAGAATCGTCGAACCGATGAAGCAAAGCAAACCGATGATAATCGAGTCAACAATCTTTCCGAGAATCGCGGAGGAATAGATGATGTTCGCTCTGTGCATCGTCTGAACAACCGTCTTTGCATGATCCTTACGAAGAACCGCAAAGGTCAGCTTCTTGCAAAGGCCGAGATAATATTCCTTGCCGCCCATCAGGTATGCGGAGATAATGATACCGATTACAAGCGTAAAGATGACGTCGATTACCGTTCGAACGCCGATGGTTACCCAGCCGTAGGTCGTCGTCACAATC
This sequence comes from Lachnospiraceae bacterium, assembly GCA_045645665.1. Classification (GTDB taxonomy): domain Bacteria; phylum Bacillota; class Clostridia; order Lachnospirales; family Lachnospiraceae; genus ISDg. Next base: position 15,168 of record JAZRJF010000054.1, read on the forward strand.
GACTCCAGCTTGCCGGTCACAAGGTCCTCGATGTATTGCGTCGCATTTTGAAAATACGGCATCAAAATCTCGGAGAGACGCTCATTCTTCGAAAGAAACTTCTTGCCGCTCTCCACGATGGAATTCGTGTATTTCGGAATCTCATTTACCAACGACTCGATGCTCGCAATCACTTCCGGAACAATCGCCAAGATCAAAAGCGTAATGAGCACAATCGCAACCATCAGCGACGCGAAAATGCTCAGTTTTCTCGCCGAACGACGCAGCTTACGGCTCTTCTCGTCCGTCAGCGTCCCCTTCGACTTGTCTCTGCGCGACAAAAGCCAGTACAGCTTCTTCTCTAAAAATCGCACGACGGGCGACAACAAAAATGCAATGATAAAGCCGCAGATAACCGGCGACATCGCGGAAAGCACCGTCTTAATAGCCTTCGCGATGACATCCACACGCAGCAGTGCAAAGTACAAAAGCAAAGCGGCTCCGATGACTCCGAACGCAGCGATGCCAATCGGCAAATACGCCTTCGCATCGTGGAACGGGCGTTTCTTCTCCTCCGAGGTGTCGGTTTGTATCTCTAGATTCTTATCGTAATCACCCATCATTATCCCCTCCGTATCTTCAATCTATCTACTGTCTCACAACACGTATCTTCTACAACTATCATACCGCACGGCACTTACATTGTAAAGTGAAAAGAGCGTGAAATACTACCATCCTAAGGTGTACTGTCGCAGCTCCTCCACAGCCTTCATGCCGAGCTTTTCGTAGAGGCGAACCGCACCTACATTTGCCCCTTCGACGTGCAGTGCAACACGCTGTGTGGGTGGCAGTGTCCGAAGTACCGTTCCGAGCATCGCAAGCGCAATTCCCCGTCTGCGAACGTCCTCGCGAACCTCCACGCCGAACAAAAAGCACGTCGCGCCCTTCTGCACAAACAGCTGTCCTACGCACTCGCCGTCCAGATAGGCAAATGCACCGATCGTCTCCGGTTCCTCTGCCGGCTCGACGACCGACTCCGCCGACTCGTCTTCCGCGCGAAAATGCTCTAGCTCAACCGAAAGTCCCTGCGGGCTCGTATCCGGTAGCCACAGCTCCGATACCTGCGCCGCCATCAAAAGCTCTCTTCCGGAAAGCGTCGCTCCCATCGCGTCCATCGTCAAGCAAAATGCTTCCGCATCCCCGCCTCCGACGAATGAGCATTTCGCGCCTCGGCCGCGCATCAGCTCATTTACCATCGTGCGAAAACATCCGAGACGCCGATAATCCTCAGCGACCATTCCGCGCAGCTCGGGTACTTCCTGTCCCGACACGCACTTCGACTCGACGTCACTCGTCGGCTCATCGCTCTCGTCACTTGCCGACTCACCGTCGTTCAGATACAGCTCGCAATAGCCTACCAAGCGGTCGCCCGCCAGGCAAAACGCGTACACCGGCAAGTCGTCCTGCGGCTTTCTCGCATCGCCCATCAACGGCTGCACCTTGTGTGACTCAGGCACGTCGCGCAGCAGCTGCAAAACCCATTCCCGGCGTTTCCGACTGAGTCGCCGTCCGTAAATATATCGTAATTGTGGCTTCTGCCCCATCTTGTCCCCCTCCGCGGCCGACTCTCTCGGCTCACGTATCGTTACGTCGCGGCCGACTTCTTTCGGCTCTCGCATCGCCGCGTCGCGGCCGGCTTCCTCGACTCCCGCTCCTCTTGCCGCGGTCGCTCCTACAGCTTCACCAGCTCGTCAGCCAGCGCCGCAAATTGTGCCAGGCTGAGAGCCTCTCCGCGCACGGTCGGCGACAGTTCAAGTCTCTCGAGCGCTCCGGCGATGTCGTCCTTCGAAAATGCCAGCTCCGCCGCGTTGCTCAGTCCATTTACAAGCGTCTTTCTGCGCTGATTGAACGAAGCGCGTATGAGCGCGAACATCAGCTTCTCGTCCTTCACGCGTACCGGCGGTACCTCGTGAAGCGTCATGCGAATGACCGCGGAGCCGACGCCCGGGCGGGGCATGAAGCAGTTCGGCGGAACATTTGCCGCAATGTACGGCTCGGCGTAGTACTGCACAGCCAGCGAAAGTGCACCGTAGTCCTTGTTACCCGGAAGCGCCTGCATACGCTCGGCAACCTCCTTTTGCACCATAACCGTCACGCTTTTGAGCGGCACATGCATCTCGAAAAGTCCCATAATAATCGGCGTTGTGATGTAGTACGGCAGATTTGCCACGACCTTAATCGGGGCACCGCCGCGCGAAGCCACGAGCTCATTGATGTCGAGCTTCAGCACGTCCGAGTGGATGATCGTCAGATTGTCGTAAGCCTTGCACGTGTCGTCGCGAAGAATCGGTATGAGGTTGCTGTCAATCTCAACGGCAATGACCTCCTTCGCATGCTCGCAAAGCACCTGCGTCATCGTGCCGATGCCGGGTCCGATCTCCAACACAACGTCGTCCTTTGTGATGTCCGCCGCGCGGATAATCTTGTCCAGCACGTGGGCATCAATCAAAAAATTCTGCCCGAACTTCTTCTGAAAATTAAAATGATACCGGTTCAGAACCGCAATCGTCTCCTTCGGGTCGCTCAGATAAGCCATTCCCTTTCCTCCGTCTTTTCCATAGTCTCAACGCCACCTGCGCAGTCGCGCGGCCGGCGGCTCGTTATAAGCTCAGCACAGTCCTACCTTCTCGGCGGCTCATTCTGCAAGTTCAAAGCACCGCTTCGCATTTTCCTCGGTGATGCGGATGACCTCCTCCGCGCTGATGCCCTTGCGCTGCGCGATGGCATCCACCACGTACGTCAGCAGTGTGGAATCGTTTCGTTTTCCGCGGAACGGCACCGGCGCCAGGTACGGGCAATCCGTCTCCAGCAAAATGCGCTCCATCGGCAGCTCGTCCACAACCTCCGGCAGCTTCTTCGCATTTTTGAAGGTCAGTACGCCGCCGATTCCGATGTAATAGCCGAGGGCGGCATATTCTCTCGCGATTTCCGGCGAGGAGCTAAAGCAATGAATCACGCCGCCGTGAAAGCTCCCTTCCTCCTTGGCCAGCTTCGTGTGCTCGCGCATGATTTGAAGCGTGTCCTCCGTAGCGTCGCGCGAATGGATGACAACCGGAAAGCCGCGTCTTCTCGCCACCTCGAGTTGCTTACGGAACCAAAGCTCCTGCTGCTCCTTGCGACGCGCGATCTCCTCCTCGGTCGGTTCTCCGTACCAAGCATAGTCGAGACCGATCTCGCCGATGGCGACGATTCGCTCCTCGTGACTCAGACGATACAGCGTCTCCATGTCCTCCTCGCACAGCTCTCCGACCTCGTCCGGGTGAACGCCGACGGCCCCGTAAAACCAAGGGTATGTCCGCACGAGCTCCACCGTTGCGTGGCTTCCCTCCATGCTTGCTCCGATATTGATAATATGCCCAACGCCATGTTCCGCCATCGCAGTCAAAAGCTGCTCGCGGTCCTCGTCATAGCGCGGGTCATCATAATGTGCATGAGTGTCAAAAATCATGAACCTACTCCTTCAAATACATTCTTCGAAAATCATACCACAGAACCTCCTTTTCTTCAACGTCGGAATCGAAAAAGTGTCCGTCATTTCCGCAGAAACAATCGAGAAAATCCCGCCAAATCAGCCGTCATTGCGTCAAGCACCGCCCCCGTACTCGATTGACTTTTTTCCGTGCAAATGCTAGACTGAAAGCAGTACATTTTCCTATAAGGAGGACACGAATATGAGCAAGCCTTTATGCCCGACACCACCGATGGGGTGGAATTCCTGGAACACCTTCAGCTGGAACATCAACGCTGATTTGATTAAGTCTTCTGCGGACTATATGGTTTCGACCGGATTGCGTGACGCAGGCTACGAATACATCGTCATAGACGACTGCTGGAGCGAGAAGCAGCGTGTGAACGGCCGCCTCGTTCCCGACAAGAACAAATTCCCGGACGGTATGAAGGCCGTTGCGGATTACGTGCACTCGAAGGGCCTTAAGTTCGGTATGTATTCCTGCGCGGGTACGCATACGTGTGCAGGCTATCCCGGCAGCTTTGAGCATGAGTTCGACGATGCCGAGACATTTGCCGAATGGGGCGTGGATTACCTCAAATACGACTATTGCTATAAGCCGAAGTCGGTAGAGGGCGAGAACCTCTATAAGCGCATGGCGATGGCACTTCGCAACTGCGGCAGAGACATCGTATTTTCCGCTTGCAACTGGGGCGCAGACGGCGTTCATAACTGGATTCGCGAGACCGGCGCACAGCTGTTCCGCTCGACCGGCGACATTCAGGACAATTGGGAGTCCATCAAGCGTCTCGCCACCTCGCAGCTCGGCAAGCAGTGCTACGGCGGCGTATATTGCCACAACGACATGGACATGCTCGTAGTCGGCATGCACGGCGGCAGCGAAAATTCTTGGATTGCCGAGGTAGTCGGCGGCTGCAACGACACGGAGTATAAGACGCATTTTGCTCTGTGGGCAATGATGAATTCGGCGCTGATGATCGGCTGCGATATCCGCAACATGACCGATGCAACGCTTGAGATTCTCACGAACAAGGACATCATCGCGATCAACCAGGATCCCGAGTGCCGCAGCCCTTACTGCATCAGACAGTGGAACAATCCCGAGCGAGTATTTGCGCTCGTAAGACCGCTGGCGAACGGCGATTATGCCATCGGTATGTTCAATTTCGGCGACCGCACCGGCGAGATGTCGCTTCAGTTCCACGACATCGGTCTTCCGGCAGCATCCGGCCGAGGCCTTGAGCTCTACGACTGCTACACGCATCAGACAATCGGAACCTTTGCTGAGCGCTATGCCGCAGAGATTCCTTCCCACGACTGCGCTGTCTTCCGCGCCAAGGTGGTGAAGCTGTAGTGGCCAATTACGACACCTGTATCCGCTGCGGCGCCGCGCTGGGCGACGACGACATTGCGATTTATCGCAAGCTCATCCATCGGGCCGCAGAGGAATTTTACTGTATTGACTGCCTGGCGGCACATTTTGATTGCACGCGGGCAGCCATCGAAAAGCTGATTGCGCACTACCGCGAAAGCGGGGAATGTACGCTGTTTCGTTAAATGCTACACGATCGGCGAACGGTGCCACGAATGGCGCCCGTCGCCGTAAGAAAAGGAGGAACGACGCATGAGTAAGGTTCATGGCTATACCCCATATCTCTATGGCAATATGCCGATACCGGGCGGAGGCTACGTCACCGGCTTTGCTTTTCATGCCCGCGTTCCGAACATTTTGTACGCGCGAACGGATATCGGCGGCGTGTACCGCTACGAGTTTGAGACGGACTCCTGGCACAGCCTCGTGGAGCACGTACGCCAAGACGACCTGAGCGAGACCTTTCCGCTCGCCATCGCCTTGGACGACGAGCATCCCGAGCGTCTGTATGTGACGTGCGGAGTCGGCAACGGAAGACACCCTTCCCCCGCTCGCGGCTGGTTCTGCGTAAGCGAGGACTACGGCGAGACGTTCCGACGCCTGCCCATGCCGTGTCCTGTCCATGGAAATGATGCCGCCCGAGGCACCGGCCCCCGATTGCTTGCGGACCCGAACCGAGAGGACACCTTGTATTTTGCCTCCCAGACAGCGGGACTTCTGCGCACGACCGACCTGGGCGAATCGTGGCAAATGCTCTCCGTATGCAGCGAAGCCTACCCTATTCCCGAGCGCAATCTGTCCTTCCTCTGGCTTTCTCCGGACAGTCGCTGTCTCGTTGTGTCCACAGCGGGCATCGACAATCGCGTGAGCGACACGGTGCGTGGCCACAGCCTGTTTGTCTCCTACGACGAGGGCGAGACGTTCACCGAGCTTGCGCAACCCACATACGACTATAAAGAAACGGAGCCGCTGCCCCCCGGCGAAAGCTACGCCAAATTCGAGGGTGCGGTCGGACACCGCTATGCATTTGACGGGCGCTATCTGTACGTCACCTTCTCCGAAAGCGGAAAATATTCTTGGCGCGGCATAGAGGGCTACGGCTGCGACGCGAGCGATTTGCCCGGCGGGCGCATCTACCGATACCCGTACGCAGCGGGCGTGCTCGGCACACCGACGGACATCACACCGCACAAGCCGGAGCTCGGCATGGCGGCTTGGGAATCTACAAGTGACCTTAGCGAGGCGACCTCGCATAGACGAGCAACTTCGAGCGATGACAAGCTCTCGGGCGCGGCGAACAGCGAATCCCGCG
>JAZRJF010000055.1:0-33930 GCA_045645665.1 Lachnospiraceae bacterium
GATCAGCTTCTTTTGCGCCTTTGTAGGCTTGTCGTTCTTCGTAAGCGTATATTTCAGATTGTACTTCTTCGCGAGCTCCTCCTTCGGAATCGTCTCACAATCGATCTCCCACGAGGTGTTCGCATCGGTCTGTACCGTAATCTGCGCATTTGCACCGGCCAACGCACCGAGAAGCGCCGAGGAGAGCTCCTCGCGGTCGTAGTTGTGCAGATTGATGAGCAGCTTGTTCACCGTCGTATTGTCGTCGTCCAAGCGCTCTGCGTAATTTACCTTTTTATCAATCACCGTCAACAGCTCATCCCACGAATCCTCGTCGCGAACCGTTACGTCAATTACCATGTCATAGGAGTCGTCCTTCGGCTCCTCGTCAGCCACACCGTCGCCGTTATTGTCAACAACCGGCGGCTTCGTGTGCTGCGTCTCGATCTGAACAACATAGCCGTCCTTATCCACGACCTCGTGCTCTGTATCGACAACCGTGCCATCCTCTTTCGTCTCGGACGACTCCGTCTTCGATTCCTCCACGTCGGAGGCATCGCCCTTTTCCACACCGGGGAAGGTCGGTACATCCGTCTGAATCATATCCTCCAGTCGGCTTCCGTCGACGTTCTCGCCCTGATAATACGCATTTTCAAGCTGATTGCAGCTATAAAATGCATACTGTCCGATCTCCTTCACGCTCTCCGCCAAGTAGATGTTCACAAGCGACTCACAGCCGTAAAATGCCCACATCGGCAGCTGACTGATTGCCGCCTCTACGCGTACCTGCATCAAAGACGTGCAATAGCCGAACACCGTCTCGCCGAGGCTTGTAACCTTTGACGGAATCGTTACGCTCATCAACGAGGAGCAGCGGTAAAAGGCCTGCGCTCCGATGGTCGTTACCGACTCCGGAATCGTAAGGAAACGCAGCTGCTCGCAGCGGTTAAAGGCATCGCGTCCGATTGTCTTCAGTCCATTTGCCAACGTAATCTCACGAAGAGAACCGCACTCGGCAAAGGCCAGCTCGCCAATCGACGTTACCGAAGACGGAACACTCACATACGTCACCTCGGAAAGGCCGTAAAATGCCATGTTTCCGATCGACGTCACCTTGTCACCGATGGTCACTGCGATGATCTTGTCGCGATGCTCGTACCAAGGCGCCGGTCTCGACTCCTCGTAATTCGCAATCGCACCCTTTCCGCTAATCTTAAGCGTTCCGTCGACCAGCTCCCATGTCACACCGGTTCCACAGCTGCCCTTCAGCTCCGCCGCCGAAGCTTCCGGCAAAATGGTGCACAGCACCATGACGATCATACATATCGCCACGATGCTGTGAAAAAGTCGTATTCTATTGTGTGCAATCGTTGCTCTCATAGATACTCCCTATATGATTAGTAGTTCTGCGTAATCGTAAGCTTCTGTGCAAGCTGGAATACGTACGCAATCTCCTGGTTGTCGCCGAAGTAGATTGTGAGATACTCCGCGGTACCGTTTCCGAGAACGCCTCTCTTATAGATGTAGGTCTTGTTGTCCTCATCCTTCGAGGTGTACTTCGTCAAATCGCCACCGAAGTCGCTTGCCTTCAATGCTCCGTTCGCATACGTAAACATAACCGTCTCTTCGCTCGAGCTCTGCGGCTTAATCGGAAGCTTAGCGTTCGTATAATCGCCGCCGTCTAATATCTTAGCCGTTACAGTAGGCTTCGAATAAGCACTTGCTCTTGCCTCGGTCGACGTGCTACAGCCTGAGCTGAACGAGAAGTTCGCAATCGTAGCGGACAGGTTTGCAGTTGCCGTATAGTCGGTAAATACATTTGCCACCGTCGAAGACTTTGCCGCATCGTCCGTATTTACAGTGTTGACAGTAATGTTGCCAAGCGGCTCTACTCCGGTAATGACTACCTCAGGCGACTTCCAGCTAAGAGTGAAGCTCGGTGCGTTCGTCGTAATGACATCGCTCGCCGCAAGCTGCGTCTCGCCCGCACCCGGTGTCGCCGTCGTGAACTTCTTTCCACCAATCTCAAAGGACAGAGACTGGTAGACGTACGTTCCTTCGTACTTCACGTCAAGTGTATGCTCTGTATTGAGTTCAAATACGCCCTCTTCCACCTCTACAAGCGTAGCGGTTCCGATGGTGCTATTGGAATTCGTCTGCAAATGCGCAATCGTTGACTGCAGGTAACCTGCCTTCGAGCCTTCCGTTCCGGCCGCCAGTGCATTGGTATCCAGCTTGTAATTGATGACTACGTTCGTTACACCGCTTGCCGGGATACCGGTAGTACTCTGAACCTTCACGCGAAGTCCGCTCATAAAGCTTTCCTCACTCATGAAGATTGCTCCGGTGCTGCTTGCGCCATCACCCTCGAGAACAACCTGCATCTCGTTGCTGACTACTGTCTCGATGCCACGGCTCTGCAAATCAAGCTCGATCGGATTCTCGGAGCTGTGGTACGTTCCGTTCTCGTCGTAAGCACCGACAATATACAGCTTCGTAATCTTCCACGTACCCTCCTGAACAATACCGAGGTCGGTCAGATCGCTGTCCGTCGGAATCTTGAACATCCAGTCACTCACATCGAGCGACAAAGACTCATCCTCCGTGAAGCTATGTGCTTCCTTGTGTCCCGCTACGAGAATCTGCTTGCCGTCCTTCTCCATAAGCGCAACCATACCGTTCGTTTCCATGAAGGTGCTCAGCTCATCGAGTGCTGTGCTCATGCCGGAACCGTCGGAAATAGCGGAGGAGAACTTAACAGCCAATCTCATATAGGCATTCTGACCTGCCGCAAAGGTATTCGCATCCGTCAGATTCGTATAATACTGTGGTGCATCCGGCGGAATTGCGAGCAAGGTCGGTGCCTCTGCCGAACGAATTACGCTATCGCCCATTACAATATAGGCGAAGGAAAATGCTCCTGCCTTGGAAAGCGGGAAATTGCCGACGTAATTGACGCCGTCCCATACCAGGGCGGTATCCAAACCATTTGTCTCGAGAGACGAACCCTGCTGCAAATACTGCAGACGTACGTCCTCAAGTCCGGGAAGCATATTTCCCTTGTTGTCCGTAATCGCTGCCGTCACCGAAATGTTCGTCGGTCCCGTATAGTCGATGTTGGTCTGCGACAGCTCAATATTTGCGCGGATACCGAGCGAGAGATTCAAAATCTTAACGCTGTTCGTCGGTATCTCATAATACTCGTCGTCCACGAGCAGGTACTGAATCGTATACGTACCACTCGTTACGAATTTCGCGGTTCCGATCCATCGTCCGTTCGAGGACTTCATCGATACCGTAATCTGCTGATTGTCCGTATTTGCGAAGATTGCCTTTACACTCTTAGGCGTCATCTCGTTGCCGGCAAAGTTCACCCAGATATTCTCCGAGTGTGCTGCATCTGCGGTAAGCACTCTTGCGTAGCTCGTCGCGTGCTCCCAGCCGAGACTTTCTACTAAGAAGCCGTCGATTTCAATCTGCACCTCACCATTTAAGAAATATTCAACGCCATCGAGGAATACGCTTCGAAGCACATACGTACCGGGGGCGGTAAAGGTTGCATCAATCGACCAACTACCCGCGCCCGCGCTCTCAAATCCGATTCGATTCTGCAAGGAGCCCTGCGTCTCATTGATCTTACGAACGAAGCTTGCCTCAACACGCTCCGGAGTAAGTCCCTCTACCGATACGGTAATGGTGGAGGACACCGAAGCATTTGCCATAAACTCTTCCTTCGTGAACACGGTCTTCGAAGCCTGCGCCGTCACACGAACGGTCTCGTTCGACACCTTCTCGTCTTCCATCGGATAAAGGTCCGAATAGCTTCCGAACTGAATGTTGAGCTGTCCCTGAATCTCTGCGGTTGCAAGAACGTCTGAGTTGGTAAGCTGCGTGCCATCCGCATAAACCAGTGCGGTAATGCGCATTGCCTTCTTGTCCTTCAGCTCTGCAATTGCGTAGATCGGGTTGCCGTCTTCATCTACACCGGCCTGCAAGGTCGAATCGATTGCAATCGGAACCGTAACGCGTCCGCTGGAAGCGTAGTAATGTTCTGTATCGAAATATGCCTCAGCCAGAAGTTTGCCTTCCTCGCTGATAAATGCGATTCTCATCGCCTTAAGCATCTCCAAGCTCTGCTCGCGCTCCTGCGGGTCCGCATAGAATACGTAGCAGCTGCCGTTGCCCTGTGTTGCACTATCTTCAATTACAAGATCATCCCATACACGGTTCTCACCGTCGTAGCCGACGATAATGGTCTCCATTGCCGGTACCGGAGGTCTGTTCTCATCCGGTGTATACTCTCTACCGTCCTCGTAGTAAAGCTTGTCGCCTTCCTTCCATACATACTCACCGGTGTCACGGTCCATGTAGCAAAGGCGTCCCGCCTCATCCTGAATCTGAACGGTCTGCTTCAATACATTGCCTTCGAGAATCAAGTAATCGTCGTCCATATTGGAGCGAATCCAGAAGTCAACTGCCATTCCGTACGTCTCGGCAGCCGTTCTCAATCCACCGCCGGTGCTGTTGTTGACTACGTCATCGAGCTCTGCAACAATCTGCTCGGGAACATCAATCTTCGCCTGAGTGGATACATGTGCGCTCATCGTAACCGTTCCGAGCAACGGAACACCGCCAACCTTTACCTTCAGGTTCTTCGCTTCCATGTACTCACCGACTCTGTCCTCAATTCTACGAAGAGCACCCTTCTGGATGATCGTATTCTTCGGTGCGGAATTCGTGATCATGCCAAGCACCGCACTAAGGTTACTAGTATTAATATCCTTTACTGCGAGATCGTCTACCAACGTGCTATCGATATCGGCCATGAAATTAACCATGCCTGCGATGTCCGCCCAAAGCACCGACTCACCATTTGCATGCTTCTCGCAAAAGCTTTCCATCTGCGTAATGTACTTTTCCAAGTTGTCATAATCGCTCTTGAAGCCTGCATAGGAAGTCATTCCGGACAGTCTCGTATCCGTGCTGGCAAGCATCTCGTCAATGTCGGTATAATAATCTCCGCGGCTCGGGTTTTCAATATACAGTTTTAAGTTCACGAGTCTTAAGTATACCTCTGCCTCAGCTCTCAGAGTATCACGGAATGAATTCATCATATCCAGCATCGTTTCGGTATACTTTCCGTAGTTCACGCTCGTATCGTCCGTAATCTTAGTCGAGAGGAACTCACCGAGGAGGTCACATACGAACTGCATATACGGGTTGCTCGTGCTTACAAGATTCGCATAGGACTCCTGTGCCGTACGAAGCGCATCGGTAACCGCATCCTTACGCTCTACAAATGCGGCTGTCTGTCCCGCATACGTTACCTTTACAGAAGAAATCGCACGCACACCGTATTTCATCTCGTCGCTTACCAAGAAGCCGCCGACATCCTTGTTGTAATTCGTATACGCGAAATCGGTCAACCAACCATCAATACGTCCGTCGCTGCTATAACGAGCGGCATACAGCGGATTGGTCTCCAAACGGCCGAGATTCAGCGAAGCAGGTCTCAAAACGATGTTCTCCAAACCGTAGGACGGGTCTGACAGGTTGATAATGTTACCCCAAGTCAAGTTCCTTTCCACAAGGTCCTTCGCACCATCGCCGACCTTCGATTCGTCCGGCTCCTTTCCATCGAGATCGGAAAGTGCCACCTCAAGGTTACCATTTGCTCCGATGGTTGTCGTCATTCCCTTTACCTCCGGCTTACTGGACAAAGTCACCCACGCCATAGAAGCGGTAACCATCAGAATCGAAGCAATGACCAGCGCCATTGCCATCGCCGATACCTTTTCCTTCAGGTGCCCAAGCATGATCCGATATAATCTGATTCGTCGCGTTGATTCCCTCATTACAATCTCCCTTTTCTCTCATTCGTGTCAAATGCACAAGCTGCAATAGCTTCTATCGCCGCCTTCTCCGGCAGCTCCCTCACACATTATCGATAATTCACAAAGTACGATAGCTCCATCTGCATCAGAGCCACCTCTGTCCCGTCTTCAAGCGTCGCAAACTGCGTTACCAACAGGCGGTACGTTCCCGCCGGAGCCAAATGCTCTTTCGGATTGGCAATCGCATATTCTACCTTGCCCTCCGAGCGCGTCTCCGTCATCGGCAAATGCTCTTCGTCGGCAAATGCTTCATAGCCCTCTGCTCCAAGCACCTGTCGCTCCACCAACAATCTGCCGTCCGCAAGCTCTCCCTTGCACGTCCAAACCATTTTGCCGTCTTCTCCGAGCACTCGGCTTCCTGCCGTCAGCTCAAAGGACCAGCTTGCCTCGGTCGCCTCAGCGAGTGAAACCGACGCTACTACCTGCGCCTGCTCCTCGTCATGGAAAATGCCGAGTATCGTGTCCGTATTGTGCGGTCTTTCTATGAACAACACTCTCGCTCCGGCCTCAAGCTCAATCGCTCCGCTTGCGCTCAAGCGATATCCCTGATAACCGTCTGTCGAGTAGCGCATTCCTTCCTCCCATGCACCGGTTCCGCCACACAGGTACAACGAGTCGGATTCCGCCGGCCAAAGAATCGACAGCACAACGACCTCATCGTCCATGTACAGAAGCTCCAACTCCTTACCGGTCGCAGGATTGATGACATCTCCACCATCAGGGTTGTCATCGTTTCCGTCGGAATTCTCGCCGCCGTTACCATCGGTATTGTCTCCGTCCGGGGTCTCTCCTCCGCTACCATCGGTATTATCTCCGCCCGGGGTCTCTCCTCCGCTACCGTCGGTATCATCTCCGTCCGGGGTCTCGCCACCGTTTCCATCGGTGTTATCTTCGTCCGGGGTCTCTCCTCCGTTTCCGTCGATGTTGTCTCCGTCCGGAACTTCACCATCGCCGCCGGTCTCGCCGTCATCACTGCTGTTACCGTCGGCATTGTCACCGCCGGGATTTTGCTCGTTGCTTCCATCCGGCGCCTGCGTTCCGTCGGCATTACCATCGAGCATTTGGCTTTCATCCTCGGTGTTTCCTTCGATCTGCTCTCCGCCCTCGGCGACTACCTCTTCCGAAAGAACGGACAGCATCGCTTCCTGCGTATTCTCGTATGGAAATGCGGCCGGCTCACTGTCCTCGCAATTCTCAAGGAAGTACCAAGGCGAAAGCGCCTCGCCACCGCTGATTACCAATGTTCTATTCTCATTAAGAACGCGAGCAAGGCCGGGTGCTCCCAACAGGAGCAGGCAAATGCACGGCAGCATCAGCATCGCTACGGTGCCACATATTCGGTTGTGTCCAACTCCTCGCCTCATCGCGTCATTTCCCTTCCTAGTTCTGAACCGGCACGATTACCAGCTCAAGAAGCGCATCCTCTTTGTCCCCACGAATACGAAGGGCAAAGCTCTGTACCGTCTGTCCCTCCGCGTCCAGCTGCCACACTGCAGCCTCGCCGCTCTCCGTCAAAAATCGAAAGCACGTGCCGGGGCCCATCTGCTCGTAAAGCTCCGAATCCTCGGCGATTGCCTCGGGAACACCCGGATAAATCCGCTCCACCTCATTTGCAAGCGGTACTACAAGCTCTACCGTCGCCGTCTCGGGATTCAAGCCCGCCGTCGCAAGCAGCTCCAAGGAAAATGCTCTTTCTCTCTCCTCTTCGCCCTTTGTCACGGCAAATGCCAGCTCAACGCCACCCTTCACCGACTCGGCGCCGTCTTCTACAAGTTCGCCGTCGCCGATTTCGTCCTCGATTTCCTTCCATTGCAGCTCGCTCTCTATCGTAAGCGGTATCGACTGTCCCACCTCGAACTCCAGCATTTGCTCCGCCTTCTTAATGTAGCGGGCATATGCCGTTGCCGCGGTGATAATCATCACGATTACGAGAAGAAGGACTGTGATGCTGCGATACCTTTTCTTAAGACATCCTTCGCTATTCTTCACTTTCTTCCTCCTCGCGCTCTCCCGCCTCTACCTTGTACGTGCCATCCTCCTGGATAACGGTCAGATAACCGCTCTTCACATATTGGCTGACATCCGAGTCGTAGCGACCGCCGAGCAGGTTCACATCCACGTTCGTCGCCTGCGCTTCGTATACCTGGAACGCATAACCGTAGGTGCTCTCCACGAGCGTCTCTTCGCCGCGTACGGTCAACTTAATGTCCGTATTGTAATTGGTCTCGATGTAGATTCCGTCGCCTGTATCCGTCCAGCCGCTCTTGGAAAATGCGGGCTCGCCCTTTGCGCCGGTACCGAGGATATGACTATTGTCCACCGTCACCTCTCCGGCCTTCTGCACAAGTGCGGTGTAGCCGGTCAGCATACTTCCGCGAATTGCGCAAGTCGTGTCTGTCGAGGTCTGATATATTGCAGCCCATTTTCCTGTGAGTGAGCTGTCCAAGATGTCAATGTCCACGCCTGCCGCAGGGGCATTTCCGCTCGTTACAACCGCAGCATAACCACTGTCAAGCGTTGTGCGTACAATCTGTACTCTCGTTCTCGTCTCAGACTTCGTGCCATTTCCGAGAATTCGAACCGAAACGTCGCTTGTCTGAAGCTCGCAATCCGTCAGCTTCACGTAGGAATCCACGCCCGTTCCGACATCGTCGGCAATCTCAAGCGCTCTCTTTGCTCCGGTCACCGTCACTCCGACAAGCGTTACCTCCGCACCGGTCGACTTCACAGCGGGAGCCTTTGCACTTCCCTGGATCGTTCCGTTCAAAAGTGTAAGTGCACTTCCCTCAGTCAGTGCGATAGACGCGTCGTCCGGAATGGTCAACGTGTTGCCGTCCAAATCAATCGTCAGCTTGCGCTCATCCGAAATGCTCAAGCTCTGTGTCAAGGTAATATTGTCGGAAAGAGTGATGCAATCCACGCCGCTGTTGGCGATTGCCTCCTCGATTTCCTTCTCATCGTTCGCAAGCACTGTCGCATCCGCCACCTGCTCTCCCGTGAGCAACAGCTTCGGCTCGAAGCTAAGCGGCTTGCCGTCCGCAGCGCTGTCCGAAATGGCAGTATCCCAAGCAGCAGCGCGCGCAATCTCTTCTTCGTTGTACAGGTACAGCCAAATGCCCGTATTCGTCGTCTCATCCACCGCAATCGGATAGTAACCGTTAATCGACTCCGGCACAGCATTTCCCTGAATACCATCCGTTCTCAAAAGCTTCGAGAGGTAGGCTTCCTTTGTCGTTGTGCCGTCTACCGTCAGCAGCTCACCCTCCTCGGAAAATGTTGCTGCATCCAAATCGTACTTTACCGGGCGCATGTAGTCGGTTGCCTCAAAGGTCTCTCCGTTCATCGTGCCCTTTACATAATAACCGAGCAGGTCGTATACCCACTCCCATTTCAAATACGCGTCGCTCTGATACTCCTCCGTGAGCACCAAATCGCTTGCCGGCCGAAGCTTGTAAGCGTACGACTCGCTGTCGTTAACGTAGATGCCTTCTACGTACTCACCATTGATGAGCAGCGCTCTGTCGATGTAGAAATACATTCTTTTCTTCATCTCATCGCTGGCGCCGTCCGTATTCTTCGTTACCGTTACCTCGACATTAATTGCTTCGGTACTACTGTTCTTCAATTCAAAATATACAACACCCGAATCTCCCGGATTGACGCTTTCATGCTTCGAGCCTATCGACAAAAAGCCTTCAAAATCAAAGTCCCAAGCACCGGTTTCGAATACGAGATCCTCTGTATGAATGACGTTGTTGTACCAAGCTACCGTCATCGCCGCGATTAAGATTACCGTAACCGCAATCGCGAGACATGCCATGCACAGCTGCTTAACAAGGTTGTTCCTCGCCAGCTTCCGCAATCTCTCGGTCACACTCATGTTGGCTAGATTGTCTTTCTCCTTCTTCGCCACGGCCCTTCACTTCCTCTAAAAGTTCTTCCTTCAATCTGTCACACAATGCGCGATAGTCTTCCTCAGAGAGCATGCTCTGCAAAGACCTTACTTCGCTTACAGAGGCTTGATCCGCAGCATTTGCCTCGGCTCCCTCTGCAACCCCCTTGTCAGACCCCTTCGACACCTGCTCCACCTGCTTTTCCAGTGCGGCAAGCTCCTTTCGGATGTTCGACACCGAACTTCCGAGAATCCATCCGGCAATCAAAAGCACCGGAAATACTACCAGTATCAAAAATCCCTTGCCCGTCGACAGCAACGAGTAGGCTGCTGCCAAAAAGCTGTCCTTCTTCGTGTATGACGTAACAAGACCGATGTAATTCTCCTCGGTCACCTCTCGCGTGTCATTATACGGATTCGCATCACCGCGCGTCGTCAAAGCCACCTTGCCGTCATCCGTAACATCAATCTGCACTACACGGTGCGTAATGATCTGCCCATACATGTCGCTCTCTCTCGATCGAAAGCAGATGACATCCTCAAGCTTTATCTTCTCAATCGGCGTCTCCTCGGAAATCAACAGCGCTCCGACGGAAATGGTCGGCTCCATGCTTCCCGTTGCCACGCGAAATACGCTCCGCCCGAACAGGCTGACGTATCCCTTGCTCATCGTCTGTACTACCACGAATACAAAAAATATCACGACCGCAATCAGTACAACCGTCACCAATGCGTGTGCAAATGTATCCTTCTTTTTCATCATTACTGCGTACTCCCCGCAAATTCAATTCCGACAGCCAAACGCTCCAAGGCCGCCTCGCGGACACAATCGATGTCCTGGCCCTCCAGCCATACGAACATGCGAATTCTCTGCGGAACATTTTTCTCAAGCGACACTAAGACCGCCTTGGTCGTCGTTGTCTCGTCCACAAGATGCTGCATGCCGCTCTGCGGCGTTACAATGCCGTCGCCCGCGTAATACAAAAGCTTTGTATCGCGGAAAAATCTTGCCCTCGTAATGTAGCTCGGGTGCGAGCCTGCAAGGGTCTTCGAATAAAAGCTCTGAGTCATCTCCGACTCCGTCATATCGGACGTGTCCATCGAAGACAACGCTGCCGCAAACAGCTGCTCAAGAAGCGTCTCGCCGCTCTCACTGCTCGCCCAGCGATTCGAATGCTGTACCGTCAAAATGTCCGACACATCGCCGATGGCCGGCTTGCCGTCCACATTTGCAATCGGTCTCGTTACCGAATAATCTCCGTCCTCACACGTGCGGTACGAGATTCCGTTCTCCGTCATCACGTACGAAACGCCGTTCCCATTGTGCATGTCACCATTCGGCTCGTATATCGTAAAGCTGTACTGCGAATCCGTAGGGAGTGCCGTATCCGGCTCCTGATATACACCCTTCAGCGACGTAAAATCCTCGCGATACACGGAGGAATTCATGTAAGCGCTCATCGCGCGATTGTCCGTTACGACGTCGGTATTCACAAGAAAACCGACACGCACACATGCCGCCGCATCGTTGTCGGCCACATCGAGCTTGTAGCCGGATTCGGAGGCTGCGTCCTTCACTACCTCCGGCAGACCGATTACATAGCTGCCCTCGTGCTCATTTGCCATCGAAATTCTCAGCTGACAATCCGGAAGCGGGGACACTACCCAAAAATCCAAGTACACATAGCCGCCCTGTTTGCCGTCCACCTCTGCCTCTACCGCGTCAACATTTGCATACTCCAGCAAATCATCGAGCTGATACGTATCCAACGTCAAATGCGTATCCGCCGGCTCGTCTCCGGGCAAATACCAGTTCATGCCGTCAGCGGTCGAAACAGGCATCATTCCGGCCAATTCGTTAAGGTAGTCGTATTGCTTGTAATTCGCAATGCTCAAGCTCTTCGTGAATCTTCCGGGATAATGAATCTTTACACCGTCTACGACCTTTGTCTCGTTCGGTGCAATTAATATCGTATTGTCGCCGCCGATATTGATCTGAATACCGGTCAAAGACGGCGAGTTGGAAAGTGTGATCCATGCGTACGTAGCCGTAACCATCAGCGTAATCGCAACCAATGCAAGCGACGTTGCGGCAATCAGCTTTCGATTGCTATTCTTCACGGTTCACCCTCCTCTTTCTCTACACACAGCCTTTCGACTGCCGGTCCTAGCGGACCTCTATAAACTGCAGACGATACGCCAAATCGCTTTCCTCACGCAGCTTTCTTCTATCCACGAGCTCCTCATCAAAGCGAGACAGCTCTGCAATGTATGCGCTAAGCCGCTCTCTGTCGATTGCGCGCTGCGCTTCCTCTTGTTCTCTCCGGATACGTTCCTTTTCCGCCTGCTCGGTGCGAATACGCTCCTTCTCGGCCTCCTCGGCAAGTCGAATTCGTCTTGCCTCCTCTTCCTCTCGACGGATACGGATACGTTCTTCCTCTTCCCACTTGCGTTGCTCCTCCAGCTCAAGCTGCAATGCCGCATCCGCAAAATCCTCTACGGGACTCAAGCTATTCCAGAACTCCTCGCGCTCGCTTCGAAGCTCCAGCCACTCCAGCTTATGAGCATGGAACCAATCGATCTCTCGACGGAACAGTGCCGCCCTTCTGCGATCCTCAATCTCACGCTCCAGCTGCAGAATACGCTCCTGCTCTTCAATTGCCTTACGCTCGGCAAGAAGTCGTGCTTCCTCTTCCTGCTCCGCCTGCAAGCGTGCCTCTTCCTCCTGACGAAGGCGCTCCTCCTCTTCCTTGCGACGAGCCTCCTGCTCCTCCACAAGTCTACGGCGCTCTGCCTCCTCCTCGAGCAACAGCTGCTCCTTCGTAAGCTCCTCGATAAGCACCTTACGAACCTCGATGTCCGGAAGGTCATAATCCTCTGTCAGCTCCTCGATAATCTGCTTGATCATCTTCGGCTTCAGCTTACGACGACGCGTCTTCAAAGCTTCGGGAAGCTCACGGTCTGCCGCATTTTCCAGATAGCTCTTCAGCATGAGATACTGGAACATAATCGTATGGTAAATGTCCTGCTCCAAGCGCTCATTTACAACCGGATTCTGCTCTGTCACCTTGATAAAATAACCGACCTCGTCGTACTTTCTAAGGAACTCCCACAGCGCAACCACCTTACGGTAATCCGGGTTTCTCTTCAGGACATTTGTCTTCGTAATATTGCCCTTAACTCGGTTGAGGGCTCGCATCTGAACCGCAAACTGCGTATTCATAAAGGACATCAGCAATCGGTCGATTCTCGCAATTCGTGCGAACACCTCGCTGTTCTTCTCGTCCGTCTCCATCGCATCGTCGCGGTCCTTGATGTGCACGAACATATCTACATGCACAAGCTCCTTCACGCTCTCTAGATTCGAGGTAACCTTCAGCTTTGCACCGAACTCCTCGCTCATCGCGTCGAGCAATGCGTTGTGTCGTATGCTAACAAAATGCGCCGCGCGCTCAAGCACCGTAAATGCAAGACGGTTCTCGTACAAATCCTCCGAGTCGTCGCGGAGTTTCTGCATCAGTCTCGACGGTCTTACCTCTCCGGTCTCCTCGTTGAAATCCTCTACCATTGCGCCGTGCTGCGCCAAATGACGAACCACGTCCGGGCCGCCCTTCTTCGCATTTGCCACATTGACGATGATCTCTTCCTCACGAATGATGTTTCGCGGGTTGGATACGATATTCTGAAAAGCATCCAAGGTATCCTCGATGGCATCTACCCACGCGAGATCGACCAGCTTCTCCATCTTACGATTCGAGAACTGAAACTCGTTGCGGGCCCTTTGGATTGTATCCATGAAGAACTCATAGAAGTCCGTACTGGCAAGCGCTCGACGAACGCTTCGCGAGAACTGTTCGTAAATCGGATCGATTAAGTTGTCATTTACGTTATCGCTCACGTTGTTCTGAACGGAATCTGCCATGTTTCTTCCCCTTCACCGCAGCGGCTTGTCGGCCTCTGCATTCCTTCGTCTTTCGCAGCTGCCGGGTCGGCCTCTGCGTTAACTCATCTTCTTCAAATGCTCAACGTACTGCTTGCAAATCTTCATAACGTCCTTGCCAAACAGCTTATCCATATACACGATCAGCTGCGACAGCTCTTCCTTCATAAAGCCAAGGCTCAAGGACTCGAACTTACGGAGCACCTTCTTTGCAACGATGAAATCGACTGCCTCCATCTCCGTGCCACCACAAGCAATAAAGCAAGGTACATAGTCTCTCAGCTGCTTCATAATTCGGTTACCGAATGCCAGCTGGAAGTTCTTAATCAAGTAGCGATTCATCTCCTCGAGCTTATTCAAAACCTCTTCGGAAATCGGATGGTCCTGCTTTGCCTTTGCAAACAGAGCATTTAGCGTATCGGTCGATACATAAATCGGATCCGTCAAATCGCAATCAAATGCATCCGCACGGCTATCCAAGTCAATCGGAATCGCACGGTCGTAAACCTTATCCGCAACGGCGAAGGTCGAGTCGTCGTTGTTGATGGTGCCGACGAACCACACGTTGTTGGTAATCTGAACCTTGCCCTCTTCGATGAGGCACGGGTCGTTGTCCCAAGTTGCCGTTACAATATCAATCTTCCACTCTTCCTCACGCGGCATCTCGAGGATGGACAACATCTCCGCGAAATAGTACTCTACTCGCGCGATGTTCATCTCGTCGAGGATGACGATATGCGGGTCACGGAAATAATTCGCTTCGTAGATGGAACGAAGGAAGTCCGTCTCGGTATATTTCTTCGTAAACTCGTTGAAATAGCCGTAAAGCTCGGTTCTCTCACGCCAGGACGGCTGTACCGATACCACGGTCGTGTCCTTCTGTACGAACTTACCGAACGCGTACGGAAGCGATGTCTTACCTGTACCGGAAATACCCTGCAGAATGACGATTCGCGCTGCACCGAGTGCCGCAATGAAATATCGCATCATTGAGATATCGTAGTACAGATGAAGCTGTGATGCCGAATACTTGCGGAAGCGCTCGCAGAACTCTTCGAGCGTAATGTCCGTCTCATACGTCGGCTTCTGATATTCTGTCTTATAATAATTGTCTACCGAGGTCAGTCGGAAGAATCGGCTATCTGACGGGTTCACACACGGTGAAGCGAAGGTGTTGCGGTTCGGATTTTCAAATGCTGCTGCAGCCTCTTCGTCCGCCTCATCCGCTTCCGTCTCCTGATACAGCGCACCGACCACATCGTTCATATCAACCTGCTCCGGAGAAAGTCCGAGCTCTGCCACCTTCATGGCGAGCAGCTTATCCTTTTCGTAATTCGCACGGATCAAATCTCTCTGCAAATTCTTAACCTGCTTCACGAGCGCCTCGTGCTTCTTTCCGATGAAGAGGAATCGCACAAGCTTTCGCAAAAGCTTCACGAAGAAGATGAACAACAGGATGACGATTGCACCCAGTACAATATACGTGATAATCAAGAGAACCCAATCCGCTGTCTTGAAGTCCTCGTCAAATGCCTTCAGCAGCTCGATTCTTCGCGGAAAATCCACAAGGTACAAAAGAAAATCAATCGTCGCAAAGATTGCATTCTTCAGTGCCTCAAAGACTACCTTGAAATCCTTATGAAAGTATCTTAAAAACTGATCCATAACCTCTAGCTGCTCCTAAGTAATAGTCTGTGCCGCCGGTCTTCTCGTAGCATCATCAAAATGCCCCTGACCTGTCGGCAACTCGTTCGTTGTCACTACGCTTCTGTCACATCTTCTGCGGCTGCTGCCACATCTGCTACAGCCTCAGCATTTGCCTCTACGGCCTCTGCTGCCTGCTCTGCCACATCCTCAGCATTTGCCACAACCTCTTCGGCCTTCTCTGCAACTGCCTCTGCGGCTGCCTGCTGCTTCGCCATGTCGGCGAGAAGCTCCTGACGAAGCTTTTCACGCAGCTCTTCTTCGAGTGCCGCACGGTCTACCGTCTTGTTCTCCTCGAGCTTCTTGCGCTCCTGCTCCAAGATGTCCTCGTTGCGTCCGCGCTCCTGCTCGTACTTGATACGGTTCTTCACATTCTGGTACTCGAAGAGTGCACGGAAGAACTGCACCAAATGGTACAGGAAGAACAGGAATACCGGCAATACTACAACGAGCAAAAAGCCGGTGCTCGTCTGCAAATAGTCAAATACCTTACCTACACCCGCAATACGGAACCAATACTTACCGACGATTTCGGATTCGTGTACGGTCATCTCATCGGCAAAGCTACTGTTATCACCCTTTGTCGCGAAGATCAGGTGTCCGCCACCGTCAAAGATTGCGTCAATCTTATGGGTATTGAGTACTCGCTCTCCGTTGATTACCGTCCAGTACGTAATGATGTCGCCCTTCTCAAGCGTCGAAACATCCTTTACCGCACGGTCAATGATCAAATCGCCCGGCTTCAATGTCGGGTACATGGAATCCGTCTGAATGGAGAACGGACGCAGACCGAAAATGCTCGGCACGCCGTTACCGGAGGTCGAAACGAACGACACGTACGTTGCCATCGCAGCGAGCACAATTGCCGCTACCAATATCACGTTAATGATGATACTGACAACCTTGTTCTCCTTCTTCACTTCCACTTCTTCGCCTTCGTAATCCGGCAACACCAGATTCTTTTCGGCTTCCTTCTTCTTTCCCATCTCTCTAATACCTCCTCATGTGTATTCTCTAAGATATGTTCTATGTTCAATACAATCGTCTGTATAGTGTTCGATTTTAAACTACTTGATTTCCTCAAGTCCGGAGCTGTTGTCGGCGTCTGCGTGGAACTGAATGTTCACGCTCAATCTTGCCTCGTCACCGATTTCATTGGAACAGTCAATGTCCTGTCCCTCCAACCATACATACACATCAATCTTTGCGAATTCGTGACTCATCAGCCTGAACAAAGCCGGATCGTCTATGAATTCACCAAGGTCATGCACGAGCACTCCGTTCTGTACCGGATCGCTCTCTCGCCAAGTCGACGACGTCTGTCGCAAAATGCGCTCAATCGGAACCAAGGATTCCGTTCCGTCGATGCTGGCAGTCTCAATCACACCGTTCTCCGCACGGACGTGTCCGTCGCTGTTCGGCTCATAGATGAAAAACGGTTCTTCGCTTTTCTGTACCTTCGTGTTCGCATCGTACTTTACAACACGGAAGCCGACTCTCACGGCATATTCCGCACCGTGGCCGCCATTGTCGTGGCCAACCTCACGCGCATTCCACAAAGGAGTTCCCATTACGTAGGTACCCGCACCCCAGACTCCGTCATTTCCTACTGTAGCCGGGGTTAACGATACCTCCACATTCTCATCGGTTCTTGCGTAAAACGTATATTTGAGATAATACCCGTTGCTCACGCTCGGACCGGTGCCCACACTGTCCTTAATCGGCTGGTTGATTCCGATGATTCTTCCGTCATCGCCAATCTCCGCTGCGAAGAAGCACTGCTCCTTTTCCGACCAGGTTACCGGTCGTAAGACACCCTCGTCCTCTACGTAATCTTCAAAGTTCAAATGTTGTGTCCATTCGTCACTGTCCGGAGTGAACGCCAACTCCAAGCCGGTTCCACAGTCGACGGACAAACCCATTTCATTTACTCTCGGCGCTCCGCTGATGGAAAACCAAGTATAGGTCGCAACAACAAGCAGCGGCAGTAACAAAAGAACCACCAGCAGACACCACATCGCGGTATTCATCTTCTTTTTCTGCTTATCTGTCAATCCCACTTTTCATTTCCTTTCAACAAGTATTCTCACCCGGGATCCCCGGGTGAGAATACAATACTAGTATTGCTATACGCAAATAGTTGCTAATTAGCCCTCTGCACCTGCGTCCTGGCTGTCATCACCAAGGTCGGGATTCAGCGTTGCATTCTGCATAGGAGTAAGCTCAGCATCGCTTGCGAACTGGAGGTTCATCGTACCGGTCATGGACATCTGAGCATTTGCTACGTCCGCGTTCGTTACGGTATTGCCATCCAAGTATACAACTGCGGTAAGCTTCTGAGCGGTGTTCTTCGTAAGTGCACAAAGAACGCCATCCTCTACCTTCGTCTCAACTGCCTCAGCACCTTCGGTAGGAGCAGTCTTCTTGAAGCTGATTGCGCCGTTAGCGATTTCGAACTCATACAGGTAAAGCTTTGCGGTAACCTCGCTACCAACTACGGAAGCAGTAGACATGTCAAGCTTAGCGTAACCGATGATTTCGCCATCCTCAGCAACAAATGCTACACGAATGGACTCCATAAGAGACTTCACGTTATCAGAAGTGAAGGATGCATCAAGGGAAGCAAACGTCATGGAGCTGCCGCCACCAAGAGTCTCTTCATTGGAGCTATCCTCGTAAATTCTCTGAGCACCTTCGGTCTGAAGAAGGAGGTTCGAGTTGTTTGCATTGGTACGGAAGTAAAGGTCGATTGCGTAACCGAACGTATCGGTAAGGAATACCTCAGCGTCATCTGCGGTTGCGCTTGCAGGAGCTCCTGCAGCGTTTGCTACCGTGTAAGCTGCGGAAAGAAGGGATGCCGCCGCAATCGTCGTCTCCATCGAGGTCGGAGCGTCGATAGTACCATAGGTACCTGCATTTACAGTAACCTCAAAGCTTGCGGAGTAGTTGCCGCAAAACTCAGCGAGTTCTGCATATACACCGGAGCCTGCGCCCATCTGTACCTTAACCGCGCCGTCGGACATGAACTGCGATACGAAACCGGAAATGTTGCTGGAAACCTCGTCTACGCCCATGCCATTTACAGTTACCAGGTTCTGATCAACGAGTGCACTAACTGCTGCCGAGATGTCTGCCCATTCGTACTCGGTCTTATTCGCTGCGATCGACGTATTCAATGCCGCTGCTGCTGCCGTAAGGTCAGCATCAACTGCTGCCAGCTTATCGTAATAAGCCTTAACGCCGCTCGGAAGCGGAATCGTGTACTCGCCAACCGTCATACCGGAATCGGTAACGGTCTTCGTAGAGCTGTTGAATATTCCAAGGAACAACGTGAAGGTTGCTGCATCCTTCAAAGCACTGTCGCCATCCTGTACAGCCGCACTTGCTGCGTATGCGAGCATTGCACTGTCAAGAGCCTCACGAACGCTTGCTGCGGAAGTCTGAAGGCTTGCAATAACCTCTGCAATGAGTGCAAGCTGATCAGGCGTATACTTAGGAGCGTCCGTCATAGCCTTATCTACGATGATCTGCGCCAATGCAGAACCGTTCTTGCTAAGAGAGGAAGCTGCTGCTCTTGCTGCAGCGTCACTTGCGGAGTTAATAGCCGCAAGTGCATTACGATATGCCAACTGACGGTCGGTCATAGCGGATGCATTACCGAGTGCACGAACACCTACGTGATCGTCATCCTGCAAGAAGCCACCCTTCTGAACGTCGTACTTACCAAAGAGCGTGTTGCTCTGAAGAGCCTCAACACGTCCGTCGGTACCGTATACGGGAGTCTTCAAGTAGCTGGACTCATGCAACAGACCTGCTTCCGTAAGGTTCAGAACCGAAGGATTCAAGATAACACTATCAAGACCATACTCATCCAAGCTCAAGTCAACAAGGTTACCCCAGGTCTTGTTAGCAGCATGACCGCTGTTCAGGTCAAGCGATACACCGGTAGAGGTTCCCATAGCATCGGGATCATCCCAAGTCGTCGGGTCTGCCAATGCCATCTCAAGGTTTCCGTTCGCACCAACTGTCGTCGTGATACCTGTTACTTCAGGTGCCGTAGACAAGGTGAACCAAGCGTAGGAAGCCGAAATCAGCATGATGCAAGCGATTAAGAGCATCGCGGTTGCAGCCATCAGTTTCTTTCTGATTGCTTTCGATTGTGATATAACCATAGTTACTCACCATTCCTTTCCCCATTTGTATGTGTGAAAATGCCTCAGTCAAATGGATTGAGGCTCTCCCAGATAGCTTCGATTCGGTCGAAGAACGAACCGGGTTTCTCTTCCTCTTCTTCGCTATCCAAAAGTTCAAACTGCATCTCTACTCCAAGATGACCGCCGATTAGCGCATTTGTGCAATCCGGGTCGTCTCCCTCGAGCCAAATTACGACGGTGAACTTGTGAATCTCCCCCGGCTTCATACCCTGGTATATACCCGACGTAATCTGCCTGCTCGTTTCAAAGTTCTTCGGGAGCACTCGGTAGTAGACATTGTTGCTCGAGGTGTTATCAATCACCTCGTATTGTGTTTGATCTGCCGTCTGCATCATCAGCGGCAAATCGCGGTAGCCCTTGGTGACATCACCAATGGCCGGTAACGCTTCCACCCCGCCGTCTTCGCGCGGTTTCGCGTAGAAGGTCATCTCATCGTTGTAGAAAAGCATGATCCAAGTTGCCTTGGAAAGCTCCTTACTTTCCGAATTGATTACCAACTTGTATGCATAATTCGCATCCAGCTCCTCCTGCGATTCATATCGAAGAAAGAATGTATATGCGAAATATGACCGTGTGTCCTGCTTGCCTTCTCCATCGTTGATATTCGAAGGAATGCTCACAATGGATACGCAGGGGACATCCTGCACCGGCTCTTGGTCCAGCTGGGATGTCGGATTGGTAAAGGCCTCATCCTCACTCAAGGAAAATCCTCTGAGGAACAGCTCCTCACCGAGATTGATTGTAAAATGACCTCGCAAGGCGGTCACTTTTGAGAAAATGAACAGCGTCAACATCAGAAGCGCTGCTGCTGCCAACAAAAGCGGCAACCATTTTCCGCTGAGGAACCAAAGTAATAGGCCCCTCCGTTTGTACTTGTCGAAATACAGTCCCATGCTGGAAGCCGTCAGCTCGAAGTCCTTACGGGTATACACCTTCTCGCGCTTCATCTGCTTCTTGAGCTTCTTTCGCCCGGCCTTTATCTCGCGTACCTGCTCCTTCGTCAAGACAACGCCACCGCGTTTCTTCTTGAACAGACCCCTCTGCGGAGTCTCCTTAGGAAGCTTCGTCTTTTTCTTGTTGGTGCTGTTTGTTGCTCCTGCTGCGGTGCTGCCTGTGGCGTTACCGCTTTCGGGGTTGCTTGCATTGCCGCTCGAGGTATTCGCTGACGCGTCACTCGACTTCGGTATGTTCTTGTCGTCGCTCATGATTACTCACGCTCCAACAATCGCTGCACAAGCTCCTGTTCCGTCAAGCGCTGACCGCTCGGATACGTAGGAATTGTCGCAATTCCAAGTGAGGACAGCAGCTCTTCGGTCGCCGTGACAGCTTCCCTGTCCGCCTCCTCAGAGAAACGGATTCTCGTAAAGCCCACCTCTCTCACGCGGTCAAACCCAAGCACCTGCGGGTCATAACCATCGAGCACGAGCTGAATGCCGCTTCCCGTGTACTGTGCAAGCAATTCATATACGGCCTTGCCACCCGTCACCAAAGCGGATGCGGGAACGCCAACCATCAGTCTGCTTGCATCAATGGGCTGGTCACGAAACAGCTGCTCGAACTTGCCGAGCTTGCTTTCTCCGACATAGAAGCTTTCCGGTATCGTGAACAAAATTCCCTCCACACTCAAGCCGGAATTCTTTATGCGAAGCAGCGTATCCGCCGTCTCGTAGAGAAGATAAAAGATTACCTCCTCAAGTGTATCTGTACGAACCAACATCGGTTCCAAATACTCCAATGTGTCTTCCGTCTCCGGCGTCTCCAGATTGCCTCTGAAGAACGGAACGGCCTCCCACAGTGTGTCCGCCAACGGAGAATAATTCATTCCCAGCGGACGTCCGTCACGCTTGTCCACAAGCGGTACGGTCTTTTGAATCGTGTTCGAGTACTGAATGTACTTGCGGAACACTTCTCTGAGCTTTCCTCGACAAGCCTTACAAACTTCCATCAGCTTCGGGGAAAATGCCGCGCCCTCCATCGCAAGAATTGCGGCAAATGCTTCGTCAAACGGCTCCTCCGATCGAATCGTCGTCGCCAGCAAATCCAATTCCTTCGCAAGTCCGATAATCTGCGCTATCGGGCTGATTTCGTCTCCGCGAAGTCCGTTCGGAAATCCGCTTCCGTCGTAACGCTCCATGTGCTGTCCTGCCGCCTCGCGTACCAGTGCCCATGTGAGGTTGTCCGTTGCTTTCTCCTCTGCGTACAAATTGAACTGTGCAGACTGTGCATCCTTTGTCTTCTTTCGCGCGTTCTTTTCTTGGAGATAAGCCACCAGCCTTCGACCATAGGTCGTGTAAGATTGGTATTGCTTACTCTCATTGTCCGTAAAATCAGCTCGCCACAGCTGTAGCTCGCTCGGGAGCAATGATTTGCCCAACATATGGTACAATCCGCACTTATATGCAAGCTCTATGTACTTTTCCTGCACGCGTCCGGGCCATTCTGCACTCCTCTTCATAAAGGCGGAAGAACACGCCTGTACATAAAGCACACGCGTGTAGCTTGCGACTCTTACAGACTGCTGCCGATTTCTCGGCAACAGTCCACGAAATGCATCATCCCAGGTTTCATATCTACAATCATTACTTCCTTGTTGATTCACGTCATTACCTCAGTTGTTATTAGTCGTCCTCGCTAATATCGTAGGATACTACCGGGGTGTCATCAAAATCTTCCTTACCCTTCTTCTTCAAGAATACAAGGAGGAATACGAGTACGCCGTTTCCTGCCAAGGAGATGAAGAAGAGAATCGGCCACAGCTTGTGGATGAAGATGTTACAGTAGTCGCCTTTCGGCTCCTCATCCTTCGGCTCTTCAGGCTGATTAGCCTGCTCAAGCAATGCCTTAATCTGCTCTACAAGATCCCTGATCTCAGCAGCTGCAGCATCTACCGTAGCCTGGCTTCTGCTGGAGAGTGCGTCCTCTCCGTTAGCAAGTGCGCCACCGAGCTCGCTGAAAAGCTTTCCGAGTTCCTCAGAGGAAAGAAGTGCATTTGCCGAATCAATTGCTGCGATCAACTCAGTGTAGTCGATCTTTACAAGACCTGCGATTGCGTCCTCAAGGTTCTTAGCTGCTTCGTCAACCTCGTCCTGGCTTGTACTGCTGAGTGCTTCCTTTCCGGCAAGGAGCTCTTCAAGGAGTGCCTCCCAGCTATCAATTGTGTACTCTTCTTCGTCCAAGCTCTCGGCGATGTTGATCTGCTTCTCAAGTTCGGTGTAATCAATTACGCCCGGTACTTCCGGCGTAGGTGTAATCACCTCCGGAGTAGGGGTAGGAGTCGCTACTGCCTGAGTAGGAGTTACAACGCCCTGTGTAGGCTTCTTAGTCGGAGCCTTAGTCGGAGCCTTCGTAGGCGCCTTAGTCGGAGCCTTCGTCGGTGCCTTCGTAGGGGTAGGAGTGCTCGTAGGCTTAGCCTTTACTTCCACAGTCTTAGGTGCGGGAGAATAGCTCTCGAGGTCCAAACCGTAGAGATAATCCGATACGGTAATCGTAAAGGAGTCTCCGGGCTGAGCACTGTCCTTAATCGTTACCTTAACGGTGATTGCACTGTTAGCAATCGGCATTGCACTTGCGTATGAGAACTTTCCGTTAGCCGGATTGTAGATCATAGCAGTGTTGCCGACCTGGGGTACAACTTCAAATGTAAAGCTGTCCGTGTCACCGGAAAAGGTAAGCTTACCTTGACCGTTCGTGTCATCCTTAAGCGGAATCACAACGGTAACAACGTCTCCGGGATAGCCCGTATAGTCAGCTGCAAATGCCATGGTAGGCAGTGCTGCAATGAGCAGCACTACTACCAACAAAGCCAATAAAACTTTTTTCATCGAATTCATGACGAATCCTTTCCTCTCTTAATTGTCCAACAAAGTGGTGTAGCTCAAGTCTACAACCTTACGATGTACGATTGCTGCATCTGCAGAATCTACACCTTCAGTAGTATTGATTTGTGCTCCCACATCTCTAATTCAGAGAGGGTAACCAATTCTACTACGTTCTGAAGAATGCTTGGCTGCGTCATTGGATATACGCGACCGTCGTTCGCTGCACGGAGTGCATTGAGTGCATCCTCCAGCGTCCTTTCGTTATACTATCTCGCTTTTACGCGCGCTCACGCTTTGCTACAAGCAACACAGCAACTACTACAAAGCCTGCAAGCAATGCGAACATTACAACTCCGGAATCTCCGGTCGGAGGCTGCTCATCAAGGCCCGGGTCCGGAGTAGGAGTAACCTCATCCGGGGTAGGGGTAGGCTCTTCCGTAGGCTCAGCTACTACTTCTACCGTCTTAGCTGCGGGAGCATAGCTCTCGAGATCCAAACCATAGAGATAATCCGATACGGTAATCGTACAGGAATCTCCGGCCTGTGCGCTGTCCTTAATCGTTACCTTAACGGTGATTGCACTGTCAGCAATCGTCGTTGCATGTGCGTAAGAGAACTTTCCGTTGTCCGGATTGTAGGTCATGTCAACATTACCAACCTGCTCTACAACTTCAAATGTAAAGCTGTCCGTGTCACCGGAAAATGCAATCTTGCCCTGTCCGTTCGTGTCATCCACAAGCGGAATCACAACGGTAACTTCGTCTCCGGGATATCCCGTATAATCAGCTGCAAATGCCGTGGTAGGCAGTGCTGCAGCGAGCAGCACTACTACCATCAAAGCTATTAAAACTTTTCTCATCGATTTCATAGCGAATCCTTTCCTCTCTTAATTATCCAACCAAGTGGTGTAGCTCAATTCTACAACCTTGCGATGTACGATTGCTGCATCTGCAGAATCTACACCTTCAGCAGTATTGATCTGTGCTGCCAACATCTCTACTTCAGAGAGGGTAACCAACTCTACTACATTCTGAAGAATGATTGCTGCATCATTGGAGTATACGCGGCCATCGCAGTTCACATCACCAAGTACGATTACGGTGTAGGTTACTGTCACGCTACCTGCAGCATTCGTTGCGGTAACCGTTACAGTCTCACCGGTCTGAACAAGACCATTGTCCGTATCAGAGAATACGTACTCAATCGTATCTGCGTTATCGAAGTTGAACTTCACATACTGCTCGAACAAATCATGTGCAATTCCGTCAGCGATCGTATCGATGAAGATATACTCGTTCTCTGCCTTCATTGCATAGATGTCATCGTTCGAATCCATCGTCACATCAACGAATACAGGCGGGTCAAGTGCCAACTCGTCTGCAAGAATCAGCTCAAGCTCAATGTTGAGTCTGTGCCAGTTCTCCTTCGTAGTGCCGTAGGTTGCGAACTCGCCCGTTGCATAATCTGCAAGGGTTCTGTCTCCGCCGTTCACATCAACGCTATCCAGTACTCTGTAAACCAACTGAAGAACCATGCTATAAGCTGCTTCCAACTCAATAGCTTCGTCTGCGCCCGTGATACCAAGCTCTTCAACCATCTCCTCGAAGGTAATGTCATTGTTTGCTGCACGGAGTGCGTTGAGTACATCCTCCAGAGTCGTCGTCTCAATCAGCTCTACGAGATCAACGGTTGCACCGGTCTCAAGATACTTATTGATTGCGTCTACCATCTCAGTAGCATCGCTCATGCCATTTGCAAGAATGATACCGATTACTGCGATGTAATCCTTGTTAGAAAGGTCTACCTTAAGTACTACATCTCCGGATGCGTCAACCGTAAGGCCTGCGCCTGCGGAGTAGCTAATATCTTCGAGACTAAGCTCTACCGAAATCTCGGTAATAGCAGCTGCAAGCTCTTCACAAAGCTTAGCAAGCTCCTGCTTCTTCTCGTCCTCACCTTCGATTACGAAGGTAAGATTGCGGCTTCCTGCCTCACCGGGTACAATGTTCAGCTCAAGAATATCTGCCGAAGTATTGTGCGTAATGTCAAGCTACCAAGGAGCGGTGTTCAGCGTGTACTCTGCGAGTGCGCTGTCGCTCTCGATTGCTGCCTGGATTGCTGCGAAATCGGTGATTGTTGCAAGCACGTCATTTACAAATGCCTCTACGCCGTCACAGTCAATCATCTCAACGAGGTCAGATGCAAGGTTGCCCAAGCCTGCGCTGTAGATGCCTTCAAGGTCGTAAAGCTCAATTGCGTAGATTCCGTTACCGGAGATATCAAGGCTAGCCCATGTAAATGCGTTCAACAATACGTCAACTGCCATCTCAAGAGCAATCTGCTTGAATTCAATGCCACTCTCAAACTCCATGAAGTCTGCTGCGATTGCTACGGTGATGTTGCCATCTTCGTCACAGGACAGCTTGTAGAAGCGGTTAAATACTGCTCCGTCTTCCTGTACGAAACCGGTCGGAAGCATATCTGCTGCATCAAACTCGTAGTTACCAGCCGTAAGAGTTACATTGCTCTGGCCGCTAATGGTCTCGATTGTTCCGGCATTCTCAGCGCTGAGGCTGCTATCAAATACCGTAACCGCTGCCGTTGCGTTCATCGTACCAACAGTGTTTCCGTTCAAATCCACATAGGACTTGTTCTTAATGTTAAGAGTCTCTACATCACCGAGAAGTACGATTACCGTATTGTCATGTGCGGTAGAAACGGTAGTATCCTGAGTAAGGTCTACCTTGTTGTAAATCTGAGCTGCGTCAAGATCAACAATCGCTGCAGTATATTCTGCGTTGCAGTTCTCAAGACGAATCTCGGTCGGAATCTCGATGTCTCCGTATACGCTGTTAGCCAGTGCTTCCGGAAGACCGATCTTGCCGATAACCTTATCCATCGGGCAGAATGCCAAGAACTTGAACAGATCTGCATCCTGACCATCCTCGTTCTGAAGAACGAACTCGGTATTTGCAAGGTCCTCATCAAAGAGGTTTCTGAAGTACGTAAGTACCGTATTCAAAGCGCCTACATAACCCTCAAGTGCTGCAGTGCCAACGCCTGCATCCTTCAAGGTGTTGAGAAGCGTCTCAGCCGTAACGTCTTCGTTAAGAAGTACGGACTCGCTGAGCATCTCCTCTACGAACTCCATCATCTCAACGAGAGTAGGAGTCTCAAAGTTGTTCACATTAAGCTCACCCTGCATCAACATAGCTGCCAAGAAAAGCTCATGTGCCTTCTCAGGTGCGTTGATGTCTACCTTAAGAGCGTCATCCTCAAGAATTACATTTACGTACGGATCTACCTCTACGAGAACCTCTCTAAGCTGCTTCAACTCAGATGCAGCTCCACCGAAATCCTCAAGAGTGATGTACATCGGAATGCCCTCAGAGCCTTCCACGATAGAGAACGTCGTCTCAATCAATACAGAACCAAGCTCGCTGCCTGCGGCAACACCATTCAAAAGAGGTGTAACCACGGTCTGACCTGCTACCTTATCCTGTGCATCCTCAACGAGGTCACCGTTTGTCTTGATAATCTCAAGAAGTCTATCGGTTCCGAGACCGCTGTTGAGAATAAGGGAAATCAATGCATTTGTATGAATGCCTTCGTCGATCAATGCATTCTCGCCAAATGCTACGTAAGTCTGGTTTGCCAACTCGAATACAAGTGCCTGGAGTGCGGAGCTGAGAGAGCTGCCGAACGGGTTCAGGCGAAGTACAAGAGTAAGGTTGCCGTCTGCATCGCGGTACGGAATCAAAGCTACATCCTTACCTGCGCTTGCAAGCTGGCCATTGATCGAAGCGATCAAATTCTCGAGACGCTCAGTTGCTACGTCGATTGTCTCTCTTGTAATCTCTGCCGTGTCTGCAGAAGCAAACAAGCTTTCAAACTCTGCTACAGTAAGAGTAACTACTACGTTCTCTGCTGCAACTTCAATCATTCTACCGCATACATCGTATACGTACTTATAAGCTGCATCGCCGGTACCGATCAAGGTGAAACGTCTGTTCTCATAAGTAAGAACGTTCTCGCCTGCTTCGCCCTGAAGCGTAATCTTGTACTCCTTAGGAGACCAAGTATATACCACGTTCACAGAACCGGAAATGGTGTCGCCTACTGCAGGAAGAGCGCCTTCTGCGGTCATCTCATAGTAAGCATTTACTCCGAGAGCTGCCTCGAGCTGAAGCATCTCAGCTGCGAAAGTATCAAGAATGCTCTGAGTCATCAGTGCGTCCTTATCGAAGGTAGCGGAATAGCTTCCAACCTTCGAGCTTGCAATGTTACCATTGCTATCTGCTACCTGTACGGTAATCTTAATCGTTGCCTTAAGAGGTGCATCTGCTACGATAGACTCTACACAGTACAAGCTGTCTGCTTCGGTGTATTCGTTAGCATCTGCTGCTACAAGCAATGCAAGGAGGTCTTCAAGAGCACCGCTCGTAATGTCGATGTTCTCGTTCTTCGGTACGAACTTCTCCTTAAGCTCACCGAGCTTACCGGATACCTCACCGAGACGATCGATGTACTCTTCATAACCCATCGATACGATAGCCTTGTAAAGAGCACTGTCCGGATTGGTCAGGTTCGGGTCTGCTACGATAACTGCAAGGTTGTCTGCAATGATGGCAACCTGCTGCTTAATCTTAGCGTAGGTGTTGTTCTCATAGTAGTATGCCAAACGATCCACGTTGGTCGTGTACGTCTTATACTCGCCGATGTACTGAGCCAAGTAAAGTACGTCGCCGTTAAATGCAAGGTTTACAATGTTATCAATTGCATCCTGTGCATCTGCTTCGAAGTTCGCCTTCAAAACCTCAAGCAAACCTGCGGTAATGTCGCCGAGGTTGCTCTCATAGCTGAGAAGCGTGTTCATGTCGCTCAACTGAGAAGCAGCTTCTTCAACGAGCGTGTAAGGAATGTTCAAAATCGTAAGAAGCTCTGCATCGTCGATATCTACCTTCAAACGATACTCAACTTCAACGTTCGTGAAATCGTCAGCCGTAATTGCTGCAACGCCTGCAGCGTTGAAGTCATAAATCGTCTCAACAACTACACCGTTGTTCAATACGTAAGCTACATAAGGAGCCCATACGAGATCGTCGCCTGCGTCGTAGTTCACTGCCTTTACGCTGCTCTCGCTTACCGTAACGAGTCCGTCACCCGGCATACGAATGCTGAGGTTGCCGCTCTTTACAGCAAGGTTCTGAAGGATTGCCTTCTCATCTGCGGTCAAGGTGCCTTCTACATCGCCGAAGTACTTAGCGATCAAATCATACAGACGAAGTGTCGTCTTAGACTTCTGAAGTGTTCTTTCGATGGTGAGATTCTTCGTTACGCGAATCTTCTCTGCCTCGTCATACTTCTCGCCGTCAATCGTGTATTCATAGCTCTTGCCTTCTTCAGAAGAAGTAGGAAGAGAAATGGTCGTTCCGTAAGGAACCTCTACGTCCGTCAATGCAGCGTCGGTATAATCCACGCTGAGGGTGATCGGATTGTAGGTTACCTTATAAGAAGCATCTGCATTTAACTCATCGGTAAGGTCGGTTACAACCGTACGAGTGTAGTTGGTCGTGTTGACATTGTAGATGCCATCGTCATAAGAGTTCACAAGGTCAAGCAAAGCAGTCTCTGCGCCGGTAGCGTCGATTGCTGCGATAACGTCAGCCTTTGCCGTAGCACTAGCAAGGTTTACGGTCGTGCTCTGCGTTCCGAGCAAGGAAACGTTGTTGTCAGCGTCTACTGCATATACTTCAAACAGAACCTGTACATTGTAACGGTTAACGTTGCAAGCAACATCCTTCGTAGCAACCAAGAGAGACGTCTCGGTTCCTGCTACGTGAGCCGAGGATCTGCCGCCAGCTGCTCTTACAAGGGTGTCAAATGCAGTGATGTCCGTGCTAGCTGCACCATCTACAAGCACACCACTCAAATCGGTAGGCCACTCAGCCGTAGCTGCTGCCTCGAGGTCTTCGATGATTCCGTTGATCGTGTTCATCGCCAACTCGTATACCGGGTAGAACTCGTTGCCCATAGCCTGCATCAAGTTTGCGATGGAGGAAATGTTAGCGGAACCGCTGATTACCTTCAAAGCCTCATATACAGACTTTACGCTTTCCTCATATACTGCAGCATACTCAAGAATGTGAGGCGTCAGCATAATCTGGTTCGCATAACCGGGAACGCCTGCTTCTACTTCGTCCTGAACAAGCACGTTCATCTTGGAGTCATTGTAAATAAGGAATTCCTCATACAAAGCTACAAGTGCCTCGTTCAATTCAGCCTCGTTGAAACGATAGCCGAAACCGAGAAGAGCGTTACTGTTGTTGTACTGGCTATCTGAAAGCTTTACAATCTCGGGTATGAAATCCGTCATGATAGTCTTAAGCACGGACTCAACATCGTCCATAGCATCAAGGTAAGCCATCATGGAAGAAAGCTCGTAAGGGATATTCAAATACTTGTCCTGAGTATCCACATCGATATCCACGTATGTATTGTAAGTTACACTCACAGAGTATCCGTCACCGGTATAAGCGAAGGACGCACTCGCGTCATAAGCTACTCCGTCATACTCAGCGGAACCTGCAGTCAGCCCCATGGTCTCAACCGTTACGTTGTCCACAACGAGCTTTGCAGCCTCGGGAACCCATGTATAGCCCCCGGATACAAATTTCTTAGCATATACCAGCTTGTTATCGGAATCTACTGCGAGAAGTCCGTCATCAGCTGTCGGTGCGGTAATAACATGCGTATCACCGAAGAGGATCTCACTGTCCAAAATGTCTTTTTCCTGCTCAGACAGCTCCTCGTCATACCAGTTGGCTACAATCTGTCCATCCGTGATTGTCAACTCGGTAGCATCTGCTTCGAGCTTCGGTGCGGCATCCTTCGATGCGGCAGCGGCAATCATGTCGAGCTGTAACGACGTTGCAAGAACGGTAACAGCAAGGATAGAAGATAACCATCTACGAATCGCGCGTTTATTCATATGTACCTCCTAAATTTTGGTAATAGAGCGACGTTCCGCCCCATTACATTGTTAAAAGCATTTTACCACTCTACGGGCTACATTGCAAGGCAAAATCGACAAAAGGGGACAACTTTTTGTCTGCACGCCCCTTGACGCCTTCTGTTCCGCAGGCCATTTTGATGTCCTTTCACACTCTATTGTGGCAAAGACAACAAGCGTATCAAGGGGTTGTGGTTTTTCACTCTCCAGCATTTCGGAGATTGCCTACCACGTATTTCATTTTCGGGGGCAAAATGCGTTGTAAGATAATATGTCATTAGCAGTGAATTTTGTGTTTAGGGGGCCGCCGGAGGCGGCAGTGGTAGCGCCGCGAGCGGCGCGGTGATATGTTCGCAGAGCGAACGTGTTAGCAGCGCAAGGCGCTGCGGTGTTAGTCGGTGCAAGCGCCGACAGTTTTGGCGTCTTCGCGGAGCTTCACTGCCGCCAATGGCGGCTAACACTGTGGCCTCCGGCCACTAACACCGGCGCAGCGCTGCTATCACCTTTCTTCAAATGTGCACAAATATTTTTGCATTTTCCGAAAAAATCGTTGCGTTTTTACGCTTGAACGTCACAGTGCTTTGGTGGTATGATACGAGCTGCATTAAGTTTTATTTATATTATATTAATAATTTCGACTTGAAAGAAGGTGTTCTGCCATGCAGACTTATTTGATTTCTTTGGCCGTTGCACTTGTCGGCGGTCTGATGCTTTCGCGACTTACGAAGCTCATGAATCTTCCCGCAGTTACCGCGTATCTCGTTGCCGGTCTTTTGCTCGGCCCGTATGCGCTCGGAATGCTCGGGGTTCCGGGACTTGGCTTCAATACGATGGAACAAGTGGAAGGTCTTTCGATTGTAACGCAGACCGCGCTCGGCTTCATCGCATTTACCATCGGAAATGAGTTCCGACTCAGCCAGCTGAAGGCGACCGGCTCCCAAGCCATTACCATCGGTATTCTTCAGGCAGTTATTACGACCGTGCTTGTTGACATCGTGCTGATTGTATTGCATTTTCTTTTCCCCGACATCATCTCATTGCCTTGCGCGATTGTTCTCGGTGCCATCGCATCGGCTACTGCGCCTGCCGCAACCCTGATGGTTGTCCGCCAGTACAAGGCAGACGGTCCCCTGACACGCCTTTTATTGCTCGTCGTAGCAATCGACGACGCTGTCGGTTTGTTGCTCTTCTCCGTTTCCTTCGGTATCGCAACGGCACTGTCCCAGAGCACGGTGAGCATTCTCAACGTCATCGTGGATCCGATTGTCGAAATCGTGCTTTCGCTTGTGCTCGGCTGCATCATGGGCTGGCTGCTCAATTGGGTGGAGCAGTTCTTCCACTCGAGAAGTAAGCGTATGACGATTTCCGTGGCATTTGTCATGCTGACCGTAGGCCTCTCGATGATCAAATTCTCGATTGGACCCGTACACTGCGGATTTTCCTTGTTGCTCGTGTGCATGATGACCGGAACGATCTTCTGCAACATTTGTGATACCTCGGAAGAGCTTATGAATCGTGTCGACGGCTGGACGATGCCGCTAAATGTACTGTTCTTCGTCATCTCCGGCGCAGAGCTTGACCTCGAAGTGCTTGCGAATCCCGTAACGGTAATCGTCGGTATTATCTACATCATCGCCCGTTCCGCCGGCAAGTACTACGGTTCCTTTGCAAGCTGCAAGATTACAAAACAGACGAAGCCGATTACCGACAACCTCGGCATCACGCTTTTGCCTCAGGCCGGTGTTGCGCTCGGCATGGCATTGACAGCGTCCACTCTTCCCGATGGTTCGCTTACGAGAAATGTCGTACTGTTCGCAGTGCTGATTTACGAGCTCATCGGTCCTACGCTGACGAAGCGTTCCTTGATTGCAGTCGGCGAGATTCGTCCTGAGAACAGAACGAGTGCGAGAAAGCTGAACGAGGCGCAGCGCAGCGGCGAGTGATAGGCGGCAAAGCCGCCGGTGATAGCCAGCGGAGCCGCCGGTGTTAGCGCAGCAGAGCTGCGCAGTGTTATCGCCCGTAGGGCGAAGTGTTAGCGCCACTAAGTGGCGCGGTGATAGAGAAAAAGTAAAAGCCTGCGGCTTGTGATATGGTTCGTTGTTATGAACGAATCGCTTCACTCGCCGCAGGCGTTTTTGTTTTGTTGTTTACTTTGTTTTGAGGTCTTGGTTCAGCGACAATTGCTTGTCCAGAAGAGGATCCGTCCCGTCGCCCGCTACGAGTCATTCGCCGAACGCCTAGGAGGCCTACTAGCCATCACCGACGAACTTTGCTCGTCTAACACCGCGCAGCTTGCTGCGCTACAGCTCTGCTGCGCTATCACCGGCGTTGTTTGCAACGCCTATCACTGCAGCGCCCCGCGCTGCTACCACCGCCTACTCCTCCAACCCGAAGTGTTTTGCCAGCGCTTCGAGCATTTGCTCTCGCGTGTCATTTTCAAAATCCGATCGCGTGTAGGTATAGAAGCCGGTGTTCTTCCAGTCGATTTCAATCGGCGGATGGTATGTCATCCAAGCATTGAAATTCTTGAGCGTTGCCTCGGGGTCTTTGCACAATTTGATCTGGTCCATCATGAACTTCTTGTCCGGATCGTCTCGGTCGAAAAATCGCGTTTCGCAAATGTCCTCCGGGTCGCACAGCATAATCGCCACGTGCTGATAGTCGGATATTTCACGCAGCACATCGGGCGGGATGTTGGTGTCCACAATCACCTTTTTACCGCTCGCCGCCAGTTTAATCAGTTCCAATATCTCGACCTCAATGCATTCCTGCGATACCTGGTGCGTCCAGTTCCAATGCTCCTCCGGGGTCATGTTCAGCCACTCTTCCCAGCCACTCATCGTATCAAAATAGCACAGTCCGGGCTGCTTCCAACGCGACAGCTTTTCTCTCGGGAATGCATCGTGATAATTCTCCCCGCAAAAAATCATATCGTAACGCTCCGCCAGCAGCTTCACCATCGTAGACTTGCCTGCGTAGCTGTGGCCGTTGATAAAATAAACATTTTGCAAATAGTGCTTAATCAAGTTGTCACTAATCTGTATCTTCAAATGTACCTCCTTGCGCGCCTTCGCAGAGCTCCACCGGCGGCTTTGCCGCCTAACACCGCGCTTCGCGCCAAAACCTTTCCTTAATCATCTTCGCCACCACGTCGGGCGCCAGCTCCGTATTGTCTATCTTCATATAGTTCGCAAACGTAAGCTCGCCCTCGTTGCTCTCCAAACGATGCTTCGCATCCTCATTCATCAATCGACGATCCGAAATAACCACATCGCGCTTCGAAGCCTTGTTCTTCAGACGATTTTCCGTCTTATTTCGTTCGAGCCGCACCTTCTGATCCGCCACAAGCTCGACATAGTAGACCGTTCCACCGGTCGCCTCAAAGCGTTTTGCCAAGTTGTCGATGTAATCCCAATCGGACTGCATGTCAAATGCCCACATATACGTAAAAATCATGCCCTTGTTGTCGCTCTTAAT
>JAZRJF010000056.1:0-21506 GCA_045645665.1 Lachnospiraceae bacterium
TCCGGCAATCGACTCAAACATCTGCTCGGGATTGAGTGCATCCACTGCCTCCTGCGTGTACGCAAGCACCGTCGAGCCGTCCGGACGTACTCTTGCGAGCTCGGTTCTCGTCCAGTCAAATACGGGCATGAAATTGTAGCATACCATATGGATGTCTTCCTTGCCCAAGTTCTCAAGGGTTTCAATATAATTTGCAATATACTGCTCGCGGTCCGGGGATCCGACCTTAATTGCATCGTGAATGTTCACGCTCTCGATACCGGACACGTGAAGCCCTGCCGCTTCTACCTCTTCCTTCATCGCGCGGATTCTCTCACGGCTCCACACCTCACCGGGTGCCGTATCATACAGCGTCGTAATTACGCCCGTCACTCCGGGAATCTGACGAATCTGCTTCAACGTAAGCGTGTCAAATTTGCTTCCGTACCATCTTAATGCCATCTCCATAGTTCCCAGCCCCGCTTTCTATTGATGTTTTCTCTATTTTCCCGCCAGCCCGCAGCTTCTATACTCATTATAAGGCGACCGCTCCAAAAAACCATTGAAATGGTTGTTGCATACATTGCAAATCTTGCGGTTTCCTGTTATGATAGGAATGTGCCGCGCAGCCTACGCGCATTTTCATGAAAATGCACTGTCCCTATCGAAAGGAGTCGACGTCATGAAGAAGCTTCATACGCAATTCAACCCCAGACAATACATGCTCTCGAAGGATTTCGAG
Organism: Lachnospiraceae bacterium; assembly: GCA_045645665.1. Lineage (GTDB taxonomy): Bacteria > Bacillota > Clostridia > Lachnospirales > Lachnospiraceae > ISDg. The sequence continues at coordinate 722 of JAZRJF010000056.1, forward strand.
TTGTTTTATTATGCGGATCGCAGACCGCCCTCGGTGGCACTCCACACCCACGATTATTACGAATTTTACGTCTTTCTCGAGGGCGACATCCGAATGCAAATCGGTGAGCGTATCTATCCGATTCAGGCGGGCGATATTATGCTGCTTCCGCCCGGCAAGGCGCATCGTCCGATCAGCAACAACAGCGACACCCCGTACCGTCGATTTGTCTTTTGGATTAGTCGGGAATACTATCACGACCTCGTGCAGCTTTCGTCCGACTATGCCTATCTGACCGGCCATGTACAAAGCACGGATACGTACATCTTCCACACCGACCAGCTTTCCTTCCACTCCATCCAGTCCAAGATGCTGCGACTGCTCGAGGAGCTGCGCGGAAATCGCTTCGGCCGAAATGCACAGCTTGTTGTGTACGTAAATGATATCATTCTCCACCTCAACCGCATTCTATACAATCAGAAAAATGCGGCCACTCTCCACGGCGGAGCTACGCTTTATCAGGACATCAGCGTGTATATCGAAGAGCACCTAGAGGAGGAGCTTTCGCTCGATCGACTCAGCCAGCTGTTCTTCGTCAGCAAATTTCACATCTCGCACATGTTCAGTGAGACGCTCGGCATCTCGCTGCATCAGTACATTACAAAGAAACGCCTCACGCGCTGCTGCGAAGCCATCCAAAGTGGCATCAGCGTCACGGAGGCGTATCAAAGCTTCGGTTTCGGTGATTATTCGAGCTTTTATCGTGCATTTAAAAAAGAATACGGAATCTCACCTAAGGAGTATCGCGAGCTTCATTCGCCCGCTACTCCGTCCTCTTCGTAATCGTTGACCTTGGCCGCCTTGGCAAGATCCTGCACAGTCTGAAGCTCACGTCTTCGGCGCTGCTTGATCTCCTTTGCGGTCTTCATGGCCTTCTTCGCGGCTTCCTTTTCCTTTTCTGCCATACGCGCCTCTTCCAAGAGCGCTTTTTCTTCTGCAAGGCGCGCGGCCTCTTCTGCCAAGCGTCGCGCTTCCTCTTCAAGACGTGCCTTTTCCTCGGCAAGGCGCTTTTCCTCGGCAAGGCGTGCTTCTTCCGCCAAGCGACGCTCTTCTGCAAGACGTCTTTCCTCGGCTAGGCGTGCCTCTTCCGCAAGGCGACGTTCTTCTGCAAGACGTCTTTCCTCGGCTAGGCGTGCCTCTTCCGCAAGGCGACGCTCCTCAGCCAGGCGTGCTTCCTCGGCAAGACGTGCCTCTTCCGCAAGGCGGCGTTCCTCAGCCAGGCGTGCTTCCTCAGCAAGACGTGCCTCTTCCGCCAAGCGACGTTCCTCGGCAAGGCGCTTTTCTTCTTCCTTTCGCAACTCCTCGGCCAACTCGTCGTCCGGCTGTTCCACGCTTACCTCAGCCGCTTCCTCTATTCTCTGTGCCTCATCGGCAACCGTTTCCTCTGTCGTATCTTCCTCATAGCCAAGCGCTTCCTCTTCCGAATCCGCGCCCAAACCATCTGCCTGCTCTGCGCCGGGCTCTTCCTCGTCGGCATCAAACAGCTTCTCTCCGCTACAATCGTACATTGCAAGTAGCGAAACCGCCGCACGAAGCGGGAACCATAAGAACCACAAAAATGTGGTGAGCACTCCATAGCCCTCTCCCATCGAATTTGGCGCCGACAGCAAAAGTGCCGACACGATGACACTCGCGCCGCCTACAACAAAAAGCAGCTGCTTGTCGTTCGTCACCTTCGCAAAGCCGTGCATTGCGTCCAACGCCACATAGAACAGCGTCACGATTCCGAGTGCGCCGAGCAACAAGCCAAATGCCGTATGGAGCATCGCTCCCATACCGGAGACGCGCACGAACTGCTGCGCATTTAACATTGCCTGCGCCATATACGACACTACCATAACCAAATTCGCAACGGCCAACACCCAGCGAGAAAATCGCGTCTTTCCGCGAAGCGAGCAAATCGCGTACAAGCCAAAGGCGATTGCCGCAAGGATCAGCGTCGTCTTCTGCATCAACGCCTCTCCAACCATTTCGCCGGTACTCGGCTTCTGAATCATCGCAAGCAACAGCGACAGCAACACGCCGCCAAGCGCTAACGCTACCGGCATCGGCATTTTCTTTTCCTGTTTCTTCTCTTCCATCGGTCCTCATTCCCACCTTTTATATGCTATGGGCAAATGCCCGTCCTTCTCAATCCTTCTACTGCTATGGGCAAATGCCCGTCCTCATCGAGAGCTCCCCGATTCCCTGTCACTCCTCCGGCAACGCATACGCCTTTAGCGGGCCGGAAAGCTTACTTAGCAAAAGCTGCAATCCCTCCACCAGGAAATCCTTCGAGACAATTCCGCCGTTCCATCCGCCGTAATCCAAATCCGCCAGATAGAATCGATCTCCGAGATCCGTTGCTCCCTTCAGCAAATACTTCGCCGCCATCTCGTAATAGCTCACAAGCTCCGTCTCTTCAATCGGAAGCGAAATCTCGGACATCACACGCGCCAAGCGATTCCAAAACTGGTGCGTGGAACAGCTACCCCCTACTCGAGGAAGCTCTATGAACAGCTCCCACACGTAGTGCGTGCCTCTCTCCATCGGTAACAAAATCGGCCTCTCGGCATCCAACCGGTCCAGCCCCTCCTCCGCTAACGAAAGCACACGAAATGGCTCGTAGCGCGGTTCGACCTCTTCTTTCTTCAGCATTCCGAAGTTCACGGCCTCAAATTCACTGAAATCCCATGTGCTGTCCACCTGCTTTGCCGCCTGCTCCATCACCGCACACGATGCGGCTTCCAAGATGAGCATCGCAAGGTCTAGTTTTTTTCTCGGATATGACATCGTGTTCTCCTTTCGTTCGGTGTTCCGTCGGCTTACCGGTGCTCTGCACCGACATCTCAGCTTACCGAATCGGCTTCTTTCTCACTTTGAATATAGCACTTCTCGGCTTCTCACGTCAACCAATAGCCTGTTACATATCGTTCTCGTGCTTTTCGCTCCGATTCAAATGTCACATATAGCTACAAACGTGCTTAAAAATCCGACATTTCCACATTCGAGCAGCATTTTTTCGTTTCATTTTCTTATTCTATATGGTATTCTAATGCTAGTAACACATAAGTTATTTTTTATAGGAGCATATGCTATGAAACGAGTTTACTTAACGATATTACTTTTGGGATGTTTGCTTCTTGCGGCGTGTACCTCTGTCAAGGACGACCCGCAGCCGACCCCGACCGGGGACGTCACGGTAACTACGGCTCCATCCGAGCAACCGACCGAGGCACCGGAAACCACTCCGGGCACAGGCGAACAGCAGCCGACCGGTGAGCCGACACAGGAACCGACGCAGGCACCGACCACGGCACCGACCGAGACTCCGGCGGCAACTCCGACACCCGAGCCGACCCCGACTCCGACGAGCACTCCGACGCCGACTCCTACCAAGGCGCCGACGAAAGCTCCGACGAAGGCGCCGACAAAAGCGCCTCAGTATAAGCCGGGCACGATTATGGGCAGCGCACCGACACTGTCGCATACGAGCTATTTTTACACTACGAAATTCTCCCTTACGATTAAGGCCGAGAAGGCAGGAACCATCTACTACACATTAGACGGTACCGAGCCGACGAAGTCTTCGAAGGCTTACTCCGGTCCGATTTCCATCAACGCGACGTCCGGCGACCGCGCTGCGGCAACCGTCATTCGCGCTAAGGCATTTTACAACGACGGCTCGGAATCGCCTACCGTAGTACATACGTATTTCGTGACAAGCAACATCACCTCCCGCTTTAACACTTACGTCTTCAGCATTACCGGCGACCCCGCACAGCTGACAAAGTCGCCGAACGGAATTTTGTACGGCGACAACGTATGGAAGCGCGGTGATGCCAGCGAGAGACCGATCTACGTTGAAGCATTTAACTCCTCCGGAAAGCTCTTGTTCGGACAGTACGCAGGCGTGCGTGTGTACGGCGGTGCTTCCCGCGGCAATGAGATAAAATCCCTCAAGCTGTTTGCCCGCAAGTCCTACGCTTCCGGCATCGGCAAGTTCAAGTTCAACCTGTTCAACACGAAGGATACGTCCGGCAACTACATCAAGTCTTATGACAAGCTGGTGCTTCGTAACTACGGTAACGACTGGAGATTTGCATTTCTCCGCGACGAGCTGTTCCAGACACTTGCGGCCAAGGCAGGCTTCGCGAGTACGGAAGCCGTAAAGCCGGCAGTCGTATATTTGAACGGCCAGTACTACAATTTCGCATGGCTTCATGAAAGCTACTGCGACGCCTTCTTTAAGGACAAATTCCCGTCCAAGGGCAAGAACGGCGAGTTCGTCGTAATCAGCGGCAGCGAGCAGCAAAAATGGACTGACGAAGACCAGAACGACGTTAAGGAAGTAGCGGATTTCAACACCATTTACAATGCCTATCGCAGCAAGGACCTTACGATAGATGAGAACTACAATCAGCTAAATGCTAAGATTGACGTAGAGGACTACCTCAGCTACATGGCGTACAACCTCTACATCGCAAACTACGATTGGCCGAACAACAACTATAAGTGCTATCGCTATTACCCGGCTAAGAACGAAGCCGCAGGCACCGGCGTATACGACGGAAGATGGCGCTTCCTGTTGCACGATATGGACTTCTCAACGGATATTTACGGTGACGACGAAACGGACAGCGATCCGGACGGCCAGACCTCGTATTATACCAACTCTCTCAAAGAGCTTTTGGATCCCACTCACGACCGTTATGCGCCTTTATTTGCTCAGCTGATGAAGCGTGAGCAAAGCCGCGACTTCTTTATTAAGAAGATCTTAACGTTTGCGGACGGCGCATTGTCCTACAATTCGGTAAATGCGGAGATCAACACGATGAACGGTCTTCAGAAGAAGGAGCTCGGCATCTATCTTCCGTATGTCTGCGAGAAGACCGGCAACCAGTGGTGGCCGAGCACGGGTTCCGTCTCCGATTACCTGAATCAGATTCGCAATTTTGCAAAGAACCGCAAGAGCAGCTTCGTGTCCCATATGAGCGAAGCATTTGGCTTGACCACCGATGAGATTCTTGCAAAGAAGTAAAAAATGCCGGGGCTGTCACAGTAGGTGACAGCCCCCTACTGTCGCCAAGACGTACACGCAACAACACAAATAAAAGAAAGAAGACCGACCTATGAAATGCATCTTTCACTACATGAAGTCTTACCGCTTTCGAATTGCATGGGGAATCTCAATCAAATTCCTCGGCACGCTGGCGGAGCTTCTGATTCCGTTCCTTTTGGAATACATGATTGACCACATCGTACCGACAAAGAAGCTCCTCATGGTGCTTCTTTTCGGCGGTTTAATGGTCGTTACGGCTATTTTGGTTCGCAACATGAACATCATCGCGAACCGCTATGCGGCGTCGATTGCCAGAGACTGCATCCGTGACGTGCGACACGATTTGTTTTCCACGACGGTGCACCTGACCGGCTCGCAGTTCGATTACATCACGCTTCCGTCTCTTATCTCCCGAATGACCTCCGACACCTACAACGTGCAGAACTTCATCGGAATGATTCAGCGAATGGGCGTTCGTGCTCCCATCATGCTCATCGGTGGCATCTTCGTCTCCTCCTTCCTGGATCCGTTCCTCGCACTTGTACTTCTGTGCATGGTTCCGGTTATGGGCGGCATCATAATGTTCATTTCCATCAAGGGTATTCCGATGTACCACTCGGTGCAGGAGCGCGTTGACCACGTGACGCGCATTTTGCGAGAAAACATCACCGGCATTCGCGTAGTAAAGGCGCTTTCCCGTGAGAAATACGAGCGCGAGCGCTATGCGAAGTCAAATGAGGATTTGACCGACACCGACCTTCGTACCGGTATCACCATGGCGTTGCCGAACCCGATTTTGAGCCTTTTCCTGAATTGCGGCTTAGTGCTCGTTGTCATTATCGGTGCACACCGCGTAAATAAGGGCGTTATGGCTCCCGGTGTTATCCTTGCCTTCCTGACCTACTTTAACATGATTATGATGGCGGTTATGGGCATCAACCGAATCGTTATTCAATATACAAAGGCCGGCGCGTCCGCAAATCGTATCGCGCAGGTTTTGGCGCTCAGTGAGCAGCGCCCTCCGGTTCTCCCCGTTTCGGACGAGATGCTCCTTCCGGGCCATACAGCGGACACGACATCCGATGTCCTCGTTCGTTTTCAGGATGTCAGCTTCTCGTATCCTCATCTGCATGACACTGCGGAGGCCGAGGACCGCGAGAACAGCATTTCCGACATTTCGTTTGAGCTGCGCCGCGGTGAGACGCTCGGTATTATCGGCTCCACCGGCTGTGGCAAGACGACCTTGATCAACCTGCTGATGCGCTTCTACGACATTTCCGAGGGTCAGATCTTCTACAACGGCCGCGACGTACGCACGTACTCGCTGCAGGAGCTTCGTGAGCACATGAGCGTAGTATTTCAAAATGATACAATCTTCGCAGACACCCTTGCGGAAAACATTCGCTTCGGCCGTGACATTTCCGACGAGGATATGCTACAGAGTACAAAGGACAGCAACATTGCCGATATGATTTTGGCTCTCCCGGATCGCTTCGAGCACATGGCGACAAAGGCGGGCGCGAATCTGAGTGGCGGCGAGAAGCAGCGCATTTTGATTGCGCGTGCACTTGCCGGAAAGCCGGAGCTGCTCATTCTCGACGATGCCTCCAGCGCGCTTGATTACAAGACGGATGCGGCGCTGAGAAAAGCTTTGAGAGAGCATTATCCGGACACGACCACGATAACAATCGCACAGCGAATCAGCTCCGTAATGAACATGGATCACATCCTCGTTATGGAGAGCGGCGAGATGCTTGGCTACGGCACCCACGAGGAGCTTATGGCAACCTGTGAAGTATATCGGGACATCTATCAGTCCCAGATGGGAGGTTCCAATGCCACCGCTTAGTACAAAAACCGAAAAACCGAAGGACACAAAGGGCTCCTTGCTTCGCCTTCTGTCCTACCTGTCCCGTTTCCGCTTTGCGATTGCCCTGTGCCTTGTGCTTTCCCTTGCCGGCAATCTGTTCGCACTGATCGGACCGAAGCTGGCCGGAAGCGCCATCGGCGTCATCTCCGAAGGAAAAGGGCTCGTCGTCTTTGAAAAGGTATATTATTATGCCAAATGGATGCTCATCCTCTACATCTCCTCCTCGGTATTCTCGTACCTGCTGTCGGTGTTGATGATGCGCATCGGCCGCTCGGTCGGCAAGCAGCTTCGTAAGGAAATCTTCGAAAAGCTCATGCGCCTGCCCGTCGGCTATTTCGATACACACCAGACCGGCGATATTATCAGCCGTGTGTCCTACGACGTAGACGTAATCAGCAACTCCCTGTCAACGGACGTTGTGCAGATTCTCTCGTCTGTAGTAACGGTCATCGGAGCATTTGTCATGATGCTTCTCGTATGTCCGCCGCTCGTTGTCGTCGTATTGATTACCATTCCGATGTCGGTGCTTTACACTCGACACATGATGATCAAGACACGCCCCGTCTTGTCAAAGCGTTCAGCGATGTACGGTGCGCTCAACGGCTTCTCCGAGGAAATGTTCTCCGGCCAGAAGACGATTCAGGCATACGCCCATGAGGACGTGTCGATCACCGATTTTGACAAATGCAACAACGAGACGTGCGACGCCTACTTCAATGCAGAATACTACGCAACAAAGATCGGTCCGTCGGTCAACTTTATCAACAACCTGTCTTTATCGCTTGTCGCACTGTTCGGCTCGATATTGTACATGTACGGTCGCATCGACCTCGGACAGATTTCCTCCTTCGTGCTGTATTCCCGTAAGTTCTCCGGCCCGATCAACGAGGTTGCGAACATCGCAAATGAGATTCTCTCCTCCCTCGCCGCCGCAGAGCGTGTGTTCCGTCTGTTAGATGAGCTCGAGGAGGTGCCCGACCTGCCCGATGCAAAGGAGCTGACTACCGTCCGTGGCGACGTAGAGCTTTCCGACATCGCATTTTCCTACGTACCGGAAAAGCCGATTCTCACGGGTGTGAATCTTAAGGCGGACGCCGGAAAGATGATCGCCATCGTCGGTCCGACCGGTTCGGGTAAGACAACCATCATCAACCTGCTCATGCGCTTCTACGACCCCGTAAGCGGCACGATTCGCATCGACGGGCAGAATCACCTGGAATACACGATGGAGTCGCTTCGTAAGGCGTATGCGCTTGTATTGCAGGACACGTGGGTATTCCACGGTACCATTTACGACAACATCGCTTACGGACGCACAGGCGCGACTCGCGAGGAGGTTGTCGCTGCTGCCAAGGCCGCTCACATCCACAAGTACATCATGTGTCTGCCAAATGGCTACGACACGGTCATTACCGAGGATGGCGGCAACATCTCGAAGGGCCAGAAGCAGCTGCTCACAATCGCACGTGCAATGCTCTACGATTCGAAGATGCTGATTCTCGACGAGGCGACAAGCAACGTCGATACGCGAACCGAGCGTCAGATTCAGAAGGCAATGCGTACGTTGATGGCCGACAAGACCTGCTTTGTCATCGCACATCGTCTCTCGACCATTCAAAATGCCGACACGATTCTCGTAATCGGCGACGGTACAATCGCCGAACGAGGCACTCACGACGAGCTCATGGAGCGAAAGGGTCGTTACTATCAGCTCTACCAGGCACAGTTCGAGTAAACGCTTCGGCTGTCAGGCCGATCAAGCCATGGCGGGCGACAGTACATTTTCATAAGCACACCGACAAATCCTGCGATTGCAATTTCGCGGGATTTGTTTTTTTGTCGAGAAAGTAGTCATTCCTTATGAAAAATCAAAGTTTCGAATCTGCGCCCGAAAAATACCCATAAGAATCCTAAAGACTTTCCGAGCTCACATTGGGTATAATGATATTACTAAAGAGGAAAAGCAGATGTCGGGTGGTGCCGGCTTATTTTATGCCAATTGAACCGACAGTGCAGAAAGAGGATACACATGAAGAAACAGGTGCAATTAGACGCCAACGGCAAGCGCCGGTTTGGCATGCGCGACTGCGTTTCGTACGCTGCCGGCGACTTTGGCTGTAACATGAGCTTTGCCCTTAAGGGAACGCTCGCAATCTTTTGGACTCAGTACATGGGTCTTGACCTTTGGTACTCACTCCTGTTGTTTATCGTGCAGGTATGGGATGCCATCAACGATCCGCTGATCGGTTCCCTCATCGACGCGGACAAGCGTACGTATCGTCGCAACAAGTTCTTGGCGTACATTTGGTTCGGTTCCATCGGACTTCTCGTTGCAGGAGCTCTTTGCTTCATTCCGATTCCGAACGCTCCGGTATGGGCGAAGATGATCGTCTTCATCGCCGGCTATGTTATCTGGGATGCATTTTACACGGTTGCAAATGTACCGTACGGCTCCCTTCTGTCTTTGATTTCTTCGGATATCGCAGATCGTTCCTCCCTCTCCGCTTGGAGAAGCGTAGGCTCTATGATCGGTAATATGGTTCCGATGGTGATTCTTCCGTTCATCATCTACGATTCGGAAGACAACTTGATTGGTAAGAACGTATTCATCGCAGCTTTGATTATGGGCGTTCTCGGCTTCATCGCCTTCCAGTTCATGATTCGCACAACCGTGATTCGTGAGGAAGCGGACGTCAAGCTGGAAGATGCTCCGAAGTTCAACGTAATCGTAGCTCTTAAGAACTTTTCCAAGAACCGTCCCGCTATCGGTGCAACGATTGCCGCTATGGGTATGTTCCTCGGTATGCAGGGTGCAACCACTGCCGTTACGGTTTTGTTCCAGTCCTACTTCAACAATGCTAAGATTTCCGGTGTCGTTCAGCTGTTTGCAATGATTCCGATTATCGCATTCACTCCCCTTGCGCGTAAGATGGTAACGAAGTACGGAAAGAAGGAGCTGTCCACTGTCGGCTCCATCGCAAGTGTTATTGCAGGCCTGTTGCTTGTTGTCCTTCCGATTACTCCGGACAACAAGGGTCTTGTGCTGTATATCCTTTGCCAGCTGATCTACAGCCTCGGTCTCGGCATCTACTCCACCGTATCTTGGGCACTCATGGGCGATGCCATCGACTACAACGAGTGGAAGCACGGTTCCCGTGAAGAAGGCGTTGTGTACTCGCTGCATTCCTTCTTCCGTAAGCTTGCACAGGGCGCAGGTCCCGCTGTCGTACTTCTTATCATGGGAGCTCTCGGCTATGTTGGTAAGAACGAAGGTAATCAGACTGCTGAGGTAGCTTTGAACATGCGTCACCTTGTTGCTGCGCTTTACCTGTTCAGCGCAATCCTTCAGCTGATCGGTCTTGCATTTGTATACAACCTCGATAAGAAGACGTTGGCAACGATGAATGAGGAACTCGAAGCACGCCGTGCAGAGCAAGACGCTACTGCTCAGAACGATGCGGAGTAATCCGACGTATTCTAATAGACAGACAGCCGAAAGGCATGATAGGTCTTCCCGGACCTTTTGAAACGAATAAGGAGAGATACTATGAGAACAACTGTGAATTTCAACGCCGACTGGGTATTTTCCAAGACGGCGACAGAACTTCCTGCTACGCTCCCCGAGCAGTGGGAGAACGTAACCCTTCCGCATACCTGGAACGCAACCGACGGCCAGGATGGCGGAAACGATTATCACCGCGGTCTTTGCTACTATGCAAAGCAGCTTCGCAAGGCTGACCTTCCCGAGGCGGCTTGCTACTTCCTTGAAATCAACGGTGCTAACTCCTCCGCAGATGTATATCTGAACGGAGAGCATTTGGCGCAGCATGACGGCGGTTATTCTACTTGGCGCGTGAATCTGACAGACGCATTGGCAGACGACAATTTGCTTGTCATTGCCGTTGATAACAGCGCAAATGACCGTGTATATCCGCAGGTTGCGGACTTTACGTTCTACGGTGGTCTGTATCGTAACGTGAACATCATTTGTACGGAGCAGACTCATTTTGACCTCGAGTACTTCGGTGGCCCGGGCCTTGCGATTTCGCCTAAGGTTGACGGCGACAAGGCAAATGTTAAGCTGGACGCTTACGTAACCGGTCTCGCTGAGGGCGACACGCTTTCCTACCGCATCAACGACGCAGACGGCACTATCATTGCAGAGGCAACGTCTTCGGACCTTTCCGCAGAGCTCGTGATTCCTTCCGTTCACCTGTGGCACGGAAGAAAGGATCCTTATCTCTACCGCGCAACGATTGCCATTCTCAGAGGCGAGGAGACGATTGATGAGGTTTCCGCTCGCTTCGGTTGCCGTACCTACAAGATCGATCCGGATCGCGGCTTTATCCTGAACGGAGAAGAATATCCTCTTCGCGGCGTATCTCGCCACCAGGACCGCCTCGGCATCGGAAATGCTCTGCTTCCCGAGCATCACATAGAGGATATGGACCTTATCTGCGAGGTTGGCGCTACGACGATTCGTCTTGCACACTATCAGCACGATCAGTTCTTCTATGATCTGTGTGACGAGCGTGGTATGGTTATCTGGGCAGAGATTCCCTACATTTCCAACCACATGCCTACCGGCCGCGAGAACACCATTTCTCAGATGAAAGAGCTGATTGTTCAGAATTATAACCACGCTTCCATCGTGGTATGGGGACTTTCCAACGAGATTACGATGAAGGGCGATACCGATCCCGATTTGCTTGAGAACCATAGAATTCTCAACGATCTGTGTCACACGATGGATCCGAGCAGACCGACGACGATGGCAGCGGTTTCCCCGTGTCCGATTAACAGTCCGTATATACAGATTCCCGATGTCGTATCCTACAACCACTACTTCGGTTGGTACGGTGGCGAGACAGACATGAACGGACCTTGGTTCGACAAGTTCCACGAGACTCACCCGACAATTCCGATCGGTTGCTCCGAATACGGCTGTGAGGCGCTCAACTGGCATACCTCCAACCCGATGCAGGGCGACTACACCGAGGAATATCAGGCATATTACCACGAGGAGCTCATTAAGCAGCTCTTCACGAGACCTTTCATGTGGGCAACCCACGTATGGAACATGTTCGATTTCGGCGCCGACGCAAGAAGCGAGGGTGGCGAGAACGGCCAGAACCACAAGGGTCTTGTAACCTTTGACCGTAAGTACAAGAAGGATTCCTTCTACGCATACAAGGCTTGGCTTTCGGATGAACCATTTGTACACCTTTGCGGAAAGCGCTACGTTGACCGTGTAGAGGACGTTACAAAGGTAACGGTATACTCCAACCAGCCTGAGGTTGAGCTCTTTGCAAATGGCGTGAGCCTCGGCAAGAAGACGAGCGCTGAGCATTTCTTCTACTTTGACGTTCCGAACGTAGGCGAGACCGAGCTCGAGGCAGTAGCCGGTGAGCTTCGCGACACCGCAAAGCTTCGCAAAGTTGACGTCTTCAACGAGGAATACCGTCTGAAGGAGAAAAATGCGGTACTCAACTGGTTCGACATTACCGAAGTGGAAGGTCGCTTCTCTTTGAACAGCAAGATGGGCGATATTCTTAAGACCTTCCGCGGCAAGCTTTTGTTCGCAAGGCTTATAACGAAGAAGATGCCTAAGGGCGGTGACAAGAAGGGCTTCGGTGGCTTTGAGATGAACGAAACGATGATGAGCATGCTCGGTAGCTTTACCGTGCTTCGCCTCACCGGAATGATCAGTATGGTCGGCATCAACTTTACAAAGGAAGAGCTTCTCGCTCTGAATGCAAAGCTGAACAAGATCAAGGTTCCTAAAAAGTGATAGTTTTACCCCTCTCATAATCAGGCGGCGGCACCTTCCCGTAGATTAGGCCGCCGCCAACTTCTCACAGTAAAAGACCCGCGACACGGACACTCCTCTGTCCACGTAACGGGTCTTTTGCATTTGTGTTAAGTTCTGTTTCGGTCTGTATCCGTTCGTGCCGGCGCGGTCTCGGTCCGTTCCTCCGGCCCTCACCTCGATGCTACCACCGACGAGCATCCCTCGTCTAACACCTCGCGCCCTGCGCGATATCACCGCCAGCTCCGCTGGCTATCACTGCCGGCTCCGCTCGTCTAACACCTCGCGCCTCGCGCGATAACACCGCCAGCTCCGCTGGCTATCACTGCGGGCTCCGCCCGCATATCACCCGCGCTGCTTGCAGCGCTATCACTGCAGCGCTCTGCGCTGCTACCACTGCCGGCTCCGCCGGCCCTACACCGTATCCCACAAAGCCTTTTGCTCGGCGTACTGCTCATTCAAATAGTCCGTCACCGCCTGAATTCCTTCCTCGGAGAACGGAAATCTCGCGCTTTGCTTGAGCGTATCGGCCGTCTTGTCGAAGCAATACGGGCCCGGAAAGATGACAACCTCAAATACCGGCTCCGCTCCCTCCGCCTCCGGCTGGATACGAGCAATTCGATAGTTCATATTGCCGATGCTTCCGGTAAACACGGCCTTTTTATAATAATTCAACGCCAACAGCTCATTTCTCGTCAACATAGTGCCTCCAACTTCCGTGTACGTGCTCCGCCAAGCGCTCCGCTGCTTCCTCGTACAAACCTCTTGCTTCATTCTACCACACACCCCCGCCACCTGCAACGAATGTTTGCGAAAATGCTCTGCAAGGTCACACGTCATTTTCCTACGCTCTACGAGCGATTGCTCTGCGGCCGGGCATTTTCGCGGCATTTTGTGTGAAAGCCGGCGTCGCCTATGCTGGAATCCGTCCCACGGGCGTGATAAAATTACAGTATGAAATACTCAATCATACGGGGGTAAGCTTCTATGAAAAAATTCTTCTCATTTATGCTTCTTTCTTCTCTGCTGCTCTCGACGCTCTCGGCTTGTGGCGAGGATGTCCCTGCCGAAAAGCCCGAGACCACGGATAAGTCGTTCGAGCTTGAGAACTACACCATTCGCCTCGACAACAACTTAACGAATCCAAATGCTACGGATTCCGCGAAGGCGCTCTACAATTTCCTTCTCGACATGAAAGGACATTACATCCTCTCCGGACAGGAGGAGGGCTGTAACGCGGGCGGCACCGAGTTCAATAAGATTTTCAGCATTGCCGGCAAGACGGCCGTACTGAAAGGGCTCGACTTCATCAACGGCGATTACGAAGGAGTTACGAGACGCGCGAAGCTTTGGTGGGAGTCCGGCGGACTCGTAACCATCTGCTGGCATATGGGCACACCTCCGGAGGGCGATGCCGGCTACGAATCCAGCAAGGGCAACTTCGATCTTCCCGCCGCCTTGACTGAGGGCACCGAGGAAAATGCGGCTTTGATGGCCGAGTTCGACAAGGCCGTGCCGTATTTGCGCGAGCTGCAGGAGGCCGGCGTTCCGGTTCTGTGGCGTCCGTTCCACGAATTTGACGGCGGCTGGTTCTGGTGGGGCAAGCACGGCAGCGAGAATTTCATCAAGCTGTGGCGTCTGATGTACGATTATTATACAAATGAAATGCAACTCAACAACCTCATCTGGGTGTGTGGCTTCTCGGGCGAAGTCTTCCGTCACCCCGGTTGGTATCCCGGCGATGAGTACGTAGACATCGCGGGTCCGGACATTTACGCGGAGACAAATGCTTCGCAAGCCGGTCTGTACCAGTACGTTTACAATATCGTCGAGGACCGCAAGCCCATTTGCCTGCACGAAAACGGCATCATTCCCGATCCCGAGAAGGTAAAGACCGACGGCGTTCCGTGGCTTTGGTACATGACGTGGCACACCGAGTGGCTGGACAGCAATTCGGACGAATACATCAACTATGTCATGAATCACGATTATGTCATCGCGATGGATCGCATGCCTCGTCTGAACGAGCAGCTGAAGGCGCTGGAGAAATAAAATCGAAAAAATGCAACCAAGAAGGGCGGCACGTATCGGTATGTGCCGCCTTTTTTCTCGACGAAATCGTTCTAGTATGGTATTCTTGGGATATGATAGAACAGAGTCGGAAAGGAGGCCCGAAAGATGAAGAAACATACAGCGATAATTATTGTGGGAATCCTTTTGATTGCGGGCATTTGCTTTGCCTTTTTGTTCAATCTGTTCGGGACGACGACGTATACGGCAGAGCATTTTGGCATCGATACGCTGCGAAGCCCGGTAGACTACAACGGCAACGGCATTGACGATTATGCCGACCTCGTCCTCGGCGCTCGAGCCGATGCCGAAAAGCACCCGACCTACGACGACGCTTACTACGATACCGGCTATCCACCGGAGCACATCGGCGTATGTGCGGACGTGGTGTGGAGAGCATTTAAACAAGCCGGCTACTGCCTAAAGGACATGATCGACCGCGACATCGCTTCGCGTCCCGGCTCCTATCCGGCTGCGCAAAAGCCCGACCCAAACATTGATTTTCGCCGCGTGAAAAACCTCCGCGTGTTCTTTGATTCCTACGCCATCTCGCTCACGACAGACCCGGACGAAATCGCCGAATGGCAGCCCGGGGACATCGTCATTTTCGGCGACAATCGTCACATCGGCATCGTATCCGACAAGCGAAATGCCGACGGCCGCACCTACATCCTGCACAACGGCGGCCAGCCAAAACGCGAGGAGGATTACCTAAAACGCGCCTCCGGCAGCATCACCGCTCATTATCGCTTCGACGCCTCGCTCGTCCCGGCGGAGCTGCTCGTGCCGTGGGAGGAATAACTCATATATGAACTAAAAAATCGGGCAAGCGCCACAGCGCCTGCCCGTATTGTTTTCTGCCCCGAAGGACAGTATATTCGCTTAAATAGCTCCATCTATACTCAGCTTAGGAAAATGCTCGCAAATGCCAGCAGCGCATCCATATCCGCCACATGCATCAGCTCTCTCGCGGAATGCATCGCGAGAATCGGCACGCCCATGTCGAGCGTCGGCATCGGCAGCCAAGCGGACAGTACCGGTCCCATCGTGCTACCGCCGGGCTGGTCGGAATGGTTGACGTGCTTTACGAACGGAATTCCATTCTCGCGACATATAAGCACCGCCTCGGCAACCATCTGCGGGTCGTACGCGTAGCGCTGTGTGCTGCTCAGCTTCATAATGACGCCCTCTCCGAGCTTTCCGGTGTTGGCCGCGTCGTACTTCTCCGGATGGTTCGGATGAAGCGCGTGCGCCACGTCCAATGAAAGCATGCGACTCTTAACGATGGCCTCCTTTAGCAGCCGCGTGTCACCGAATAAGCCCTCGTACAGCTTCTCCAACAACATCGAAAACAAGGACGAGTCCGCACCCTGCTTTGTCATGCTGCCGACCTCCTCGTTGTCATACAATGCGATGGCGAACATACCATTTGCGTTGTACTCCGCTGCTCTCGCGCGAATCGCGGAAATAAGCGCATAGCACGATGTCTGATTGTCGAGTCTCGGAGATGACAACAGCTCCTCCTGCAGCCCAACCGTCTCCGGCTGCTCTGTCAGGTACAGATACAAATCAAAATCCAGCAGCTGCTCCGGCTTACAATAAGCGAGCTCTGCCACATACTCCTCAAACCAGCCCTCCGCATAGCCTGCACCCGCAAGCGGCCGGAGGTCAATCTGCTTCTTGAGCTCGACGCCCTTATTCACATCCTTGTTAAAATGGATCGGCAGGTTCGGAATCGTCGCAACCGCTCTCTCGCTGTCCACCAGACGCTCTTCTACCTTACCTTCGTGATTCACGTACACGCGACCGGCAATTCCGAGCGGACGGTCCAACCACGTATTCAAAATCGGGCCTCCGTACACCTCGACATCCAACAGGCAGCTCCCCTTTACCTCTGCTGCGGGCTTGATGTGCAGACACGGGTAGTCCGTATGTGCCACCGCAAGTCGCATTGCGTCGCCCTGCTTGTAGCTGCCGCCGATGACAAATGCATAGAGCATACTACCCGATGGCGAGCACATATACGCTCCGCTCTCAAGCTTCCACGGCTCCTCCATCCGAAGCTCGCGAAAGCCTCCCTCGGCAAGTCGCTCCTTTGCCGCCTCAACACATTGGTACGGCGTCTTCGCCTCACTCAAATACTCTATAAAATCGTTCATGATAACCTCCTTGCGTAGCCACCGGACATCCTCACCATCGCGGCGCGTCCGGCGTGCTTCTCGCCTTTCTCAGACATCCTACAACTACGCGTTAATGGACCGAATCTCCTTCAATACAATCGTAATATGTCCTTCCTCGTCCTGAATATACTCCACGTAATCCGCATTTTTCAGATAGGCAACCGGCACGAGAATCTCAATTCCGTTGTCCGCAACGAGCTTCTGCTTCTTCATGTACTGGCGCTCGGTCTTCTTGCTGACCGCCATCGGCTCTCTCTCGATTCGCTCCTGCTCCAAGCGCTCGCGATACTCCATCGCCGCCTCGGGCTTGTCCGCGAACACAGCCTCCTCAATCTTCGCCACGCTCACGCGCCCGGTCTGCTCGACATGCTCCGCCACCTCGGTGCGGTAGTCCATAATCTTCTGGTGCACCTCCTCGGCCGGATAATGCTCGCGAATCGTCTCGATGGTCGTCTCCTGAATGATGTCCACCTTCTCTTTTTCGGACTTCTTCGTCTTCAAGCCGAGCACGTACTCCGCCAGATAATTCACCTTGGCATCGTCGATTGTATGCTCGCAATCGCAAATGCTCACCTTGCGCTCCAGCACATTTACGAGAAAATACTCGCAGCTTCTCAGCGAAGCACTCTTCGGAACGACGTGTGCATTTAGCCTCCATACCACTCGGTCGTCCCGACCGGTATCGCAAATGTACTGCTCCTGGAAGGGCAGCTTGAAAAAGCCCACAAGCGGCTGCTCCTCTGCCACTGCAAGCACGCAAAGCGCCGTTCCGGGCTTAAGCTCTGCGTTATCGCACACAAGCTCATGCACCGTCTCCGTCACGTGCTTCACAAAGCGCTCCTGGTCGTCGGGATCGTCGGAAATGAACTGATCCGCAAAATCGCCCTCGTTGTACTCGCCGAGCTTTGCCGCCGGATTGCCAAATGCTCCGGCTACGAGCTTCTGTGCATAGCCGTAGAGGTCGTCCTCCTCATTTATCTTCATCTCGCTGTAGCGCGCCGAGGAATGACCCTCGATGGCGCACAGGTAACATCTCAAAATCTCAATTTCGTTGCTTCGCATAGAATACCTCTGTCTTAACCTCTTTTTCCACGGGAAATCGATTGCCCGGTCGGCTTTTCCACCGGCCGGGCTTTGTTGTTAACTCATCTTCCTTCGCACAAGAAGTGCATTTTCATCAACTGATCTTCATTCGCACGAGAATGGCCTTGTCGTTGAACACGGGCTTGTCCGCAGCGACGCCGATGAAGTCCTTGCCGAACATATCGAACATGTTGCTGCTCATCGTAAATGGCGGAAGGTTTCCGAGAATCTTCTCGCCGTCACACAAAAATGCCTTGTGAACCGGCATAACGTAATCGCCCTTTTCGTTGAAGCCGCCACCGCTGTAATTCACGGGAACGATCGTCAGACGTCCGTTCAGCAGCTCCTTCGTCGTCTTCGTGCTTCGCTCAATCTGCATGTTGACATTGCCGTTCTGCGGAATGTCCGTGTAGTTGCGCCATGCATTTCCCGTATGCGGCACGCCGTACTTCTGCGCGGTACGCTTGTCGGCATAGCCGAGCAACGGCACACCATGTTCAACAAACACGCGGCGGTCGCCCTCTCGCACACAGCCTTCACCATCGAAGAACGGATTGTGCCAGCTCACCTGATCCGACACATCGTCCACGAGCGTAAATTCCTCGGAAAATACCTGCTGGCCCATCTTACCGCACAGCAGCGAGGTGCCAAGTGCCAGCTGCTCCGCGTCGAGAGACGACACGAGCTTGCCAAGCAATCCGTAGTATTGCACCTGAATGATGCCCTCCTCCGGAAGCTCTACCTGCTTTTCGTAATTTGCAAGGTAATTGTTCGCCATGTCACGGAAGGTATCCTGCTCGTAGACACGCATGCCCGGATAAAAGCCGCCGTCTCGGATGTCCTTGCTGTCCTTGTGCTTATAGCCGATGTTGATTTCTAAGTGACTGTCCGTATTTTCATAATCGAGGCCGGCCTCGTTCCATTGACGATTCGTTTCGGTCACCTGTGCAACGTTGCCGCTGAAGGTGAAGTTCGGATAATTCTCCGTCAACCACGCCAGATTGTCCTCTGCGATTTCGAACAGCTCCTTGTCCGTGAAAATGCGCTCCGACAAATCACGCTTGCGAACGCCCGTCTCCAGCTCAAACGGATACGGTCTTTGCAACGCAAGGTTCTCCTCCGCCTTCGCAAAAGCCTCCTCGTCACTCATCTCGCCGAGCTGATAATGCACTCCGACGAAACCGTCCTTATAAAAGCGGAAGGACTGCTCATTTCCCGTCTTTTTGTTAAATGCAACGATTTTATTTTCCTCGATACTAACCTCCGAGTACGTCTGCTGAATACTAAACTTTTCTTTCATGTTCTTCACACTCCCCACTTTCATCAATTCACCGTCAGCTTCTTCACACGAATGGTCGGTCCACCCGCAGATACCGGCACGTTCTGTCCGTTCTTGCCGCAGGTGTACGTGTCAAACAGCGTGAAGTCCGTTCCGACCGCATCGATGTCAAACAGCGTCTGGAATACGCTACCCGTCACTACATTTGCACGAATCGGCTCGCACAGCTTACCGTCGCGTATGCGATAGCAAAGACTCGGCTGCATCGTAAAGGTGGACATTCCGGTGCCGTAATTCACGCTGTACACGTAAATGCCGTCCTTAACCTCGCGAATCATCTCCTCGGGGTCGTCCGTTCCCGCTGCCATAAAGGTGTTGGTCATACGTACAATCGGGGTGTGGATGTAGCTCTGTGCTCTCGAATTGCCTGTGAGCTCCTCACCGAGTGCATCCGCCGACTTCGCATCGTGCAGACGTCCGGTCAGCACACCGTCCTTAATCAACCACGTCTCCGTCGCCTTCGTTCCCTCGTCATCGTAAGCCGTCAAGCCATTGTTCACAAGGTCGCCTCGGTCGCAAATGGACACCTTCTCGCTACCGACCGTCTTGCCCATTACCCATTCGTCGCGGAGAGCCTTATCATTTAGCATAAAATCGGCCTCGCTCTTATGACCGAAGCTTTCGTGCGTGAACATTGCGGTAACAACCGGCGCCAGCACACATGTATAGTCGCCGGGCACAACGTCCACCGCATTTCGCGCATAATCCAGACAACGATCACGCTCCGCAATCACTTCGGCCTCGTGGCCCTTCAGCTCGTCAAAGGTCATCGTAAGGTAGTACTTGCCACCGCCCGTCGTAATGCCGCCGGACACAATCTGGTGGAACATCGAAAATATGCAGCTCTGGTTGTCCTGCGTAATCGATGCGCCCTTGCTCGAGTAAAAGCTTTTCTTGCGATACGCTTTCGAGCAAAATACCGCCGTCATCTTAATCTCTTCGATGCTGTCATCCGAGCAAGCCTCCAAATAGCCGCGTACGAGCGCCTCCAGCTCCGCTCTCGGCACGTTGCGACAGTCCCTCTCGCCCTCAAAATGCAGCTCCGTCACGTTATGTACCTGCAGCTTCGCAATCACCGGATCCTTCAAAATGTCCGGATTCGGCTTCGCAAGCGTAGCCAAATTATCAATCTCATCCTGAATCTTGTGCAAGTCGTTCGTCACGCTCGTATACCAAAGCGTACCGTCATACACACGAATCATCGCGCCAACCTCAGACATTGCCGAGTTACGCTCAACCTCTCCGTTCCGAATCCCGAAAACCTCGTTCGTCGTTTCTTCGATTCGCACATCAACATACAAATCCTTAGGAAATCTGTACATGTTTATCCCTCCAATCACTTAATAGCCCGCGT
>JAZRJF010000057.1:0-2086 GCA_045645665.1 Lachnospiraceae bacterium
GCGTTTCCACGTAACGAGATGTCTTGGAAGCTCATTGATAAAGCGCGACGGTGCATTGTATTGAATCTCGCCACGCGTCATACGTTGCTTTGCACTGCTGAGATAGAGATGCTGCTTGGCACGAGTGATACCGACATAGCAGAGACGACGTTCCTCTTCAATCTCTTCTTCGGCGTTCTCGGATTCCAGGCACATGCCGCTCGGGAAAAGGCCCTCCTCCATACCACATAGGTATACGCGTTCAAACTCAAGGCCCTTAGCGCTGTGGAGCGTCATAAGCACGACATAATCCTCGACGTCCTCCACTTCGTCCACATCAGACACGAGAGCAACCTCCGACAAGAAATCGCTGAGTGTCGGCTCGGTCGGAGCATTTTCCTCATAAAATGCGAGCTTGTTAATCAACTCGTTGATGTTTGCCATACGGTCATCGTACGACTCGGGGTCTTCCTCCTTGAGCATCTCGGCATAGCCGGTTGCCTCGAGAATGTCGGGGACAATCTGCTTCAAATCGTAGCCCGGTCGCTGAAGATTGCTACGCAGCGTGTCAATGGTGGCAACAAAGCGCTGAATCTTCGCAGAGGCACGGTTGAGGTCCGGAATATAGTCAGAGGCAACTAAGGCATCGTAAAATGTCAGACCTCTTTGTATTGCATAGTCATTCACGCGGGCAATGGTCGTCTCTCCGATACCCCGTCGTGGCACATTGAGGATTCGGCGAACGGCCAGGCCGTCCATTCCGTTGTCAATCGTCTTGAGGTAGGAGAGCAGGTCCTTGATCTCCTTGCGGTCGTAGAAGCCGACACCGCCAACGAGCTTGTGCGGTACGCCGCGATAAATCATCTGCTCCTCGAAGCTTCTGGACTGCGCATTCGTACGATATAGGATCGCGAAGTCGCGATAACTCGCCTCGCCCTTCTCTACGAGGGAAGCAAGCTCGGACACGATTTCGCGAGCCTCGTCACGGTCGGAATCGTAAGACGTATAGCGAATGGGAGAACCGTCCGTCTCCGCGGTCCAAAGTGCCTTGTCCTTTCGACCGTAATTGTGAGCAATTACAGCATTCGCCGCAGCAAGAATGTTGCCGGTGGAGCGGTAGTTTTGCTCGAGCTTGATGACCACCGCATCGGGGTAGGTCTTTTCGAAATCCAAGATGTTTCGGATGTTGGCTCCGCGGAAGCGATATATCGACTGGTCGTCATCGCCCACGACGCAAAGATTCTGCTCTAACTCACCGTATTCGTTGCGGTGGTTCGCCAAAAGGCGTATGAATTCGAACTGCGCCATGTTCGTGTCCTGATACTCGTCCACGAGGATGTAATGGAAGCGGTTTCGGTAGTACGTTAGCGCCTCTTCGCTTGTATGGAACAGCTCGACGGTCTTCATCAACAAATCGTCGAAGTCAAATGCGTTATTGCTTCGAAGCGCCCTCTGGTATGCCATATAAATGGTGCCGAGCTGCTTCGTATTGCGGTCGTGACCCTGTGCCAGCACTTCCTCCGGCGTAATCAGCTTGTTCTTCGCATTGGAAATCTCGGAAAGAAAATGCTTCGCCGGGAACTTCTTCGGATCGACATTGTGCTCGCGCAAAAGCTCGCGCATCAATCGCTTCTGGTCGTCGGTGTCGTAAATCGAAAAGTTCGTATCGTAGCCGACAGCATCCGCAAATCGGCGCAAAATTCGTACACAGGTGGAGTGAAATGTGCTGACCCACACGTTCTCAGCACCATATCCGACAAGGGAGTCCACTCGCTCGCGCATCTCTCTTGCAGCCTTATTCGTAAAGGTAATGGCCAAGATATGAAACGGATTGACGCCGCATTCTTCAATCAAATAGGCAATGCGGTGCGTAATCACGCGGGTCTTACCCGAACCGGCACCGGCCAAAATCAGCAACGGCCCTTTGTCGTGAAAGACAGCCTGCCTCTGCATCTCATTTAACGAATCATAGATACCCATTCTCGGTCTCCTTTGCTGCAAAATCGAATGTATGTTCATTTTATCATATGTGACGGAATTGCACAAGGGCATATTTGAGTGCATATCAAATGCACGAAAATGTTTTTGCCAAGCACGACAGATGCGC
>JAZRJF010000058.1:0-8945 GCA_045645665.1 Lachnospiraceae bacterium
ACATTGCCGGGCTGTACATTCAAGGTAAGCTCTTCGGCCTGAACTGCCGCTTTGCTTCCACTTGCACCTGCAGCCACGCAAGTCAGAACCATGGTTGCTACAACAATCAAAGAGATTATTGCATATAATTTCTGTTTCATCGTTTATATTCTCCCTTCGTAATAAACTCCACAAAATTTGAGTATAGTCAAAAAAAGCAATATGTCAATGCGCCTTACGTCAAAAGTAATGATTTTACCCTAAAAAGTAAAGAAATTACCCTTTTCGAAGCAAATTCTTTACCATTCGTCATTTCACATACCCTCTCGCGTATTTCGTATAAAAATGCGTCATTCCTGCGTATGTCTCTCAGCCCGCCACTCGTAAAATGTACCCGCTACGAATTGCCCTCGAATCAATGTTCTATTCTTGTCGAATAACCCACTAAAAGGGCAAATTTTCGCTTGCATTCGAGGCCGTTTTATACTATAATAATAGTAATTTTTTTGGGCAAGTACCAATTTCATAAGGAGGACTCACTATGAGAAAACTGATTTCTTTAGTTATTTGTCTGGCTCTCGCTATTAGCTTGGTTGCTTGTGGTAGCGATTCCGCTTCCAAGATGACCATGGGTACCGGTGGCACTTCCGGTACATATTACGCATTTGGCGGCGTTTTGGGCCAGTACATTAAGAACCATGCAGACATCGACGTAACCGTTGTTTCTACCGATGGTTCCAAGGCTAACATCCAGGGTATCGCAGCAGGCGACTATCAGCTCGCTACTGTTCAGTCCGATGTTATGGCTTACGCTTGGGAAGGAACTCGTTCCTTCGAGGCTGACGGAAAGATTGATTCCTTCCGTGTTATCGCCGGCTTGTACGCAGAGGCTGTACAGTTGGTAACTATGGATCCCGAGATCAAGAGTGTTGCTGATTTGAAGGGCAAGTCCGTTTCTATCGGCGCTCCCAGCTCCGGTGTATACTTCAACGCAATTGATATTCTCGGCGCAGCAGGCCTTACCGAAGAGGATATCAAGCCTCAGTACCTCAGCTTCGCTGATAGTGCAGACGGCTTGAAGGACGGCAAGATCGATGCAGCATTTATCGTTGCAGGCGCTCCTACCGCTGCTATTTCCGAGCTTTGCACGACCAACGACGCGTACCTTGTACCGATCGATGGCGATATCGCTGCTAAGTTGATGGAGACCTCTCCTTTCTACACCGTATACAACATTCCTGCTAACACCTACAAGGGTCAGGAAGAGGAAGTTGCTACCGTTACCGTAAAGGCTACCTTGATTGTTTCCGCAAGCGCTTCCGAAGAAGCTGTTTACAACATTACTAAGGCTATCTTCGACAACGTAGAAGCAATCACGAGCGAGAACGGCAAGGGTGCTGAGCTCAGCATTGAGAACGCTACCAGCGGTATGACCGCTCCGTTCCATGCAGGTGCAGCTAAGTACTTCGCTGAAAAGAACGTGACCGTAGCCACCGAGTAATTCGATTCGTCTCAGTAGTTTGTTTGCTGCGGCGCAATTGCGCCGCAGCCAATTTTGTGTTATTAACCCGAGGAGGTTTTTATGGCTTTATTTAAGAAAAAGACAGCCCCGGCTCAAGAGCCAATGGATCTTGAATCCGTAATGAAAAAATTCGATCGAGAGTCCAATACTCGTATTTGGGAAGGAAAGCCCAAGTTCGTGGTTTCTTGCTTGTTGGCTCTGTTTTCGCTTTTTTGTCTATATGTGACGCTGTTCGCAAGCTGGTTGGAGGAGTTACGACTGACTACATTTGTTGCCGGCATCGTTTTTTTGGGCTATCTCGTATACCCCGCACGTAAGGGAACTCAGAAGGTCAACCACATGCCTTGGTATGACATCATTCTGATGATCGTCGGTACCGGTTCATTTTTGTACTTTACAATCAATGCAGAGAAGATTATTGCACAGGGTATCAATTTTAGCACGTTTCAGATTGTTATTGGTATCATCGGTATTTTGACGTTGGCAGAGGTTTGCCGACGCAGCGTTGGTATCCCGATTCTGATTGTAGCCGCTGTGTTTATTATATACGCTTTGATTTGGGGCCTTGCCAACCCGTCTATCTGGGGCAAGATCAATTACATCGTACGCGCGCTGTTCTACAGTAAGGAGGGTATTCTCTCGACGCCGATTAACGTCTGCTCCAAATTCATTGTAGTATTCATTATCTTCGGTGCCTTTTTGGAGCGTACCGGTATCGCAGACTTCTTCATTAACATCTCCAACGCAGTTGTTGGTGGCTTCTCCGGCGGTCCCGCAAAGGTAGCCGTTGTGGCCAGCGCCTTGGAGGGTATGGTATCCGGTTCCTCCGTTGCAAACACGGTAGGTAGTGGTGCCGTAACCATTCCTTTGATGAAGAAGACCGGCTATAAGCCCGAGTTTGCTGCTGCCGCTGAGGCTGCTGCTTCTACCGGTGGTCAGATTATGCCCCCCATCATGGGTGCTGCCGCATTCTTGATGGCGGACTATGTACAGCTTCCTTACAGCAACATCGTTGTGAAAGCTATTCTGCCGGCAATTCTCTATTTTGCGGGCATCTTCATCTCCGTACATTTGGAAGCAAAGAAGCTGGGCTTGCGAGGTCTTACTCGCGAAGAGCTTCCGAAACTTCGCCCGATGTTGAAGAAGTGCTATTTGCTTTTGCCGTTGATTGTTTTGATTTACCTTGTATCTTCAAACTCGCGTACGATTCAAAATGCTGCCGCTATCGCAATTGTAGTCGCTATCGCTGTCAGCTTGTTGAACAAGGGTAACCGCATCACTCCTAAGCGCATTTTGGAGGCTTTGGCAGCCGGTGCACAGGGTACAATTACCGTAGCCGCTGCTTGTGGTGTGGCTGGTATTATTGCAGGTACCATCACGATGACCGGTCTTGCTAACATCCTTATCAACGGTATCGTTGCATTAGCAGGCGACCAGGTAATCATCGCATTGTTCCTGACCATGATTTGCTGTATCGTGCTTGGTATGGGCGTTCCTACCACTGCTAACTACTGTATCATGGCCGCTACTTGTGCTCCTATCTTGGTACGTATGGGCGTTCCCGCAATTGCAGCACACTTCTTCGTATTCTACTTCGGTATCGTTGCAGACTTGACACCGCCCGTAGCTTTGGCTGCTTATGCTGGTGCCGCAATCGGTCAGGCGAATCCGATGAAGACGGCATTTACGGCAACGAAGCTGGCAATTGGTGCATTTATCGTTCCTTACGTATTTGCACTGAATCCCGCAATGTTGTTCGTAGACACCACCGCTGGGGAAGTAGTACTGATTTGTATCACCTCGCTCGTCGGTATCTTTGCTGTATCGGCTTCTTTGGAAGGCTACTTCCTGCGCCACATGATATGGATAGAGCGTATCATCTTCCTGGCAGCCGGATTGATGCTAATCTATCCCGGAATCATCACCGATATCATCGGTCTTGTCCTCATAGTCAATTTGGTTCTTTTTCAGGTATTTTCCCGTAAGAAGACCAACACCCCCGCAACGGCAACATCCGAAGCTTAATTCGCATAGAAATCATACGCCGATGCTATTCCAAAAGACAACAGGCACTACAACGACCTCACACGGTCGTGTAGCGCCTGTTTTTTATTTGACGCAATCTTTATCGTCAACTCATCATCTTGTCCTTATGAGCCATTCTGTGGCCTCTCAAAAGCATCGACACGCGCTTCACGCGCCATACGAAAGAAAATGCTCATAAAAAAGCGACAACCTCCGTAGAGATTGTCGCCTCATTCAACTTGCGTATTATCGTGCCGCCTACTCTTCAACCTGCGCCTTGTTTGCCGCAGAAAGCATCAGCTTGATTCGATTCAACTGGTTAACCTCGCTGGCGCCCGGATCGTAGTCCACGGCAGCGATATTCGCCTGAGGATACGCCTTTCTCAAAGCCTTGATAACACCCTTGCCGACTACGTGGTTCGGCAGACAGGCAAATGGCTGAATACAGATGATGTTCGGCGTGTTGTGTGTCAACAGCTCAACCATCTCTCCTGCCAAGAACCAGCCCTCACCGTACTGATTTCCGAGAGACAAAAACGGCTTAGTCATCTCGGCAATCTTCTCGATATCCACCGGCGCATCGAAGCGCTTACTCTTCTTAAGAGCCGTCGTTGCAGGCTTTCTAACGGCCTTTATTACGTTAATCGCAACCTTCGAAACCACAGCCGACTTCAGCTTTGCTCCGAGGAATTCATGCTTGTACTGCGAGCCATAGAAGCTGTAGTTGAAGAAGTCCATAATATCCGGTACAACCGCTTCTGCGCCCTCATTTTCCAAGAGCTCAACCACTCGGTTATTCGCGAGCGGCATATACTTAACCAGAATCTCGCCTACCACTCCGACACGCGGCTTTCTAATCGTCTCGTCGATCTCCAGCTTGTCGAAGTCCTCTACGATTCCCTTGCATATCTTTTTGTATGTATACTTGCAGTTCTTATCGGTCCAAGTGCTGATGCAAATGTCGCGCCACTTCTTATGCAGCTCATTTGCCGAGCCGGGCACTATCTCGTAAGGACGCACACGATACAGGCAACGCATGAACAAGTCGCCATACACAAGTGCGTGCACCGCATCGATCAAGCTGCTCTTTGTCAACTGGAAGCCCGAGTTTTTCTCCATTCCGTTAGCATTCAATGAGATAACCGGAATGTGCTCAAGTCCCGCCTTCGCCAAGGCTCTTCGTATAAATGCGACATAGTTGCTGGCTCTACAACAGCCTCCGGTCTGTGACATCATAATAGCAAGTCGATTCGTATCGTAACGACCGGACAATACTGCCTCCATGATCTGACCCACTACGGTAATGGAAGGGAAGCAAGCATCGTTATTAACGTACTTAAGACCCGTGTCAATAGCCGTACGGTCATCATTGTCAAGAACGACAAAGTTGTAACCATGCTTCTTAAATACATGCTCCAGCAGTTCGAAATGAATCGGGCTCATCTGCGGTGCAAGGATGGTATAGCCCTTCTCGCGCATATGGGACTTGAACTCGCGACGGAAGAAACGAACCGGCTTAGGATTAGCCACTATTGCCTCCTTCTTTCTCATCTCCATCGCGGACAAGAGACTGCGGATTCGGATACGAACCGCACCGAGATTGTTGATCTCGTCAATCTTCAAAAGCGTATATAACTTATTAGAGTCCTCAAGTATCTCATTTACCTGGTCTGTTGTAACCGCATCCAAGCCACAACCGAAGGAATTCAGCTGAACAAGCTCCATGTCGTTGCGTTCGCGTACAAATGCTGCCGCAGCGTACAATCTGGAATGATATACCCACTGATCCACTACTCGCAGAGTATGCTCCTCATGGTAAGACACGGGCAAGCTGTCCTCTGTGAATACGGTAAGACCGTAAGACGCAATCATCTCCGGAATGCCGTGGTTGATTTCGGGGTCAACGTGATACGGTCTTCCGGCAAGCACAATACCGTTCTTTCCGCTCTTCTCCATCGCCTTCAAAACCTCGGCGCCGCGCTTACGAATATCAGCCTTCGCCTTCTGCTGCTCTTCCCAAGCAAGACGAGTTGCCTTACGCACCTCCTTGGCGGAAATGCCCCACTCCTGCTTACAAAGCATGATCAGACGGTCAGCCGCCGTTCTTTCGCTCGTAAATGCGATGAAGGGGCGAATATACTTCACATCACCATCCGTAATCGCCTCTACATTGTTCTTGAGGTTCTCCGGATAGGAAACGACGATCGGACAGTTGAAATGATTCTGTGCCTTCGGATTCTCCTGTCTCTCATAAAATACACAAGGGTGGAAAATCGTCTTGATTCCGTTGTTAATCAGCCACTGCACATGTCCGTGCGCCAGCTTAGCCGGATAACACTCAGACTCGGACGGAATCGACTCCATACCGAGCTCGTACACCTTTCGATTGGAGAATGGCGATAACACTACGCTAAAGCCGAGCTCCTTAAAGAACGTCGCCCAGAACGGATAATTCTCAAACAGATTGAGTACACGCGGAATACCGATTACACCTCTCGGTGCCTCGTCTGCCGCAAGCGACTTGTAACCAAAGATTCGCTCACGCTTGTACTCAAACAGGTTCGGCGCCTTTTCGGTTGCATTTGCACCACCGAAGCCCTTCTCACAACGGTTACCGGTTACATAAGTACGACCTCCCGGGAAACGGTTTACGGTGAGCATACAATTGTTAGAGCAGCCTCCGCATCTACGGCTGTCGGACGTATAGGCAAGAGAAAGGATCTCCTCCGTCGACAGCATTGAGGTTGCCTGTCCCGTGTAATTCTGGCGAGCAATCAAAGCGGCACCGAAGGCTCCCATCAATCCGGAGATGTCCGGACACGTAGCCTCTACTCCCGCAACCTTCTCAAATGCACGTAATACCGCCTTATTATAAAAGGTACCGCCCTGCACAACAATGTGCGAGCCGAGGTCCTTTGCCTCTGCCAGCTTGATTACCTTAAACAAAGCATTTTTAATAACCGAATACGCTAATCCGGCTGAAATATCCGCAACACTTGCGCCTTCCTTCTGCGCCTGCTTTACGTTGGAATTCATAAACACCGTACAACGGGTTCCCAAATCCACGGGACTCTTAGCGAACAGAGCAAGCTCCGCGAAGTCGCCTACCGAATAGCCAAGCGTGCTTGCAAAATTCTCGATAAAGGAGCCACAGCCCGAAGAGCATGCCTCATTTAGCATAATACTATCCACGGCACCGTTCTTGAGCTTGATGCACTTCATATCCTGGCCGCCGATGTCCAACACGCAATCCACTCTCGGATCGAAGAAGGACGCAGCCGTACAGTGTGCAATCGTCTCCACCTCACCGTCGTCTAAGGAAAATGCTGCTTTCAAAAGAGCCTCGCCATAACCGGTCGAGCAAGAACGAACAATCTTCGCCGTCGCCGGAATGCTCTTCTGCAGCTCTGCAATGGCCGTCTTCGCCGTCTCAATCGGATTGCCTTGATTGTTCGCATAGAAGGAGAACAGCAATTCACCCTCCTCACCGATCAAGACCGCCTTCGTCGTCGTAGAGCCGGCATCGATTCCGAGGAAGCAGTTGCCACTATAGCTTTCGATTGCCGCCTTCTTAACCTGTGACTGCTCGTGACGTGCGGCAAACTCCGCATACTCGCCATCCGAGTCAAACAAAGATGAAAGTCTGGGCATCTCAAAGGAAACCTTCACGCCCTTCTCAAGACTTTCAATCATATCATCAATCGCATGCGCCGCCACTTCGGACGCCTCAAGCGCCGCACCATGTGCCGCAAAGAGATGCGAATTCGCAGGATCCACAACCTCTTCCGGAGTCAAATGCAACGTACGAATAAATGCCTTCTTCAATTCCGTAAGGAAGTGCAGCGGACCACCCAAAAATGCAACGCAACCGCGAATGGGCTTTCCACAAGCCAAGCCCGAAATCGTCTGGTTCACTACCGCTTGGAAGATAGACGCCGCAAGGTTCTCCTTCGCCGCACCCTCGTTGATCAACGGCTGAATGTCCGTCTTTGCGAATACTCCGCAACGAGCGGCAATCGGGTAAATCTCTTTATAATCGGCAGCCGCCTTATTCAAGCCCTCTGCATCGGTCTGCAAAAGAGAAGCCATCTGGTCGATAAACGAACCGGTTCCTCCTGCACAAACACCGTTCATACGCTCCTCAAGGCCATCGGTGAAGTAAATGATCTTCGCATCCTCACCACCAAGCTCAATCGCCACGTCAGTCTGCGGCGCAACCGCCTTTAAGGCCGTTGCTACTGCCACGACCTCCTGCACAAACTCTATTCCCATAGCCTTTGCAAGGTTGATAGAACCGGAGCCGGTAATTCTGGCCTTCAGCTCACAAGCGCCCAACGTCTCCCTTGCTTCCTTCAGAAGCCCCGCCAGTGCCTCCTGCGTATTTGCTCCATGACGGCGGTATTCTCCGAAGATGATTTCATTTTTCTCATCCAGGACAACGACCTTTACAGTCGTCGACCCGATATCAATTCCGGTACGGTACTCCTTCAAATTGATTTTCTCCCTTCGTGTTTCACTTCTCTCAACTAACTTTTCTCTATCACATCATACTTTTTCCGCCTATCACATAGCAGCTGCCCTTTTCCCTATCTCCGCCACGATATACAGTGGACGCAAAAGACAGCCCTACAAAATATATATTGTACCCGAAAATGCGAAATGTGTCAAGAAACATCCCCGCACGCCGGACCAAAAAACACATAAAGAAAAACAGTGCCCCCTAATCGGAAGCACCGCTCTTCTAGTGTTGTGGTTCATTAACTACTACATTTATAGGAGGAATTACTGATAATTCATTACGTCGTATTATACGCAACTGACCGCGCTAATTCGCAGCCAACCATTTATCACGCTATAAGCATATCATACTTCCCAATGAAATGCCATTACAGAACTCTAACGTTTGTGTTGCGTTATTTTGCGTAAATGCAATATACTCATAACATTTTTGTAACATTTGGCTCTGTATTAGCTCTAGTGTCCGATCTCCCGTAGGAAATCTTGCGGCAACAAAAAAGTGCCCCCGTTTCCGGGAGCACCGATTGTTATACTTCAAAATCCAAGCACAAGCGAACCTTTGTAAACGGTCTAACCTTTCCGTTCGCAACAGCAACGTGTGCGGGATGCACTGCATAGCCCTTAAGCGCCTCTTCGCTTTCCAAAACGGAATACAGCATAACGTCCGCATTGGAAGAAGCCAAGCACTCCGTCTGGATGTTCATCTCCAACAGACCGGGAACTACGCCAACCAGTCCCTCCAAAGCCTCCTTCATTCCGGCCTTAACCTCAACCTTCTGCTCAGCCGACAGCTCGTCATTCAACTGCCACAAAATAATATGCTTAACCATGTATGTTCTCCTTTCGCAACAAAATGCACTATCATTGTACCGCAACTCCGCAGAAAATGCAACGACTACCG
>JAZRJF010000059.1:0-10215 GCA_045645665.1 Lachnospiraceae bacterium
CAGCGCGGAGCCGGCAGTGATAGCAGTGCGGAGCGCTGCAGTGATAGCGCTGCAAGCAGCGCGGTGATAGCTCGCAAAGCGAGCGGTGTTAGTCGGCAGAGCCGACGGTGTTATCACCCGAAGGGCGAGGTGATAGGCGCAGCAAGCTGCGCAGTGTTAGCCGCCAAAAGGCGGCGGGACAAGTTTTTTGAGAATATGTTATTTAGGTCTTCTGTGATGAGAAATCGCAGAAGACCTTTTTTGTGTGAGATTAATCGAGCCGTCTTGCGGAGCCTCACTGCTCGCTCTGCGAGCTAACACTGTCGGCGCTTGCGCCGAATAACACGTTCGCTACGCGAACATATCACCGCCGCTTGAAAGCGGCTATCACTGCACTAAACAAAAAGCATCGCTTTTCAGCGATGCTTTTTGTTTAGTGCCTGAAACCATTTAAACGTCATCGGCCATATGCCGCCGGCAAATGCGGTGAGCAGGAAGTAGCGTACTGCATTTGCAATATCGTGGCCTTGGAAGAGCGCCAGGAGCGGCTCTTTCAAGAGGGATTTGATGAGTAGAATCGGGATTAGGCCGAGGCCGAGCTTCAAGATCTGAGCCCACCATACGGCGTCGGTTTCGAATTTGGTGTAGTGGTCGTCGATTTCGTAGGCGAGCCAGAGGCCGAGTACGCAACCGAGGATCTTGTAGGCATTTTCGATGCCGCTTGCGAGGTTATGCGCGTCGATATCGGCCGGGAAGGGGTACAGCGTTGCGTAGAGCAAAAATGCGACTCCGAAGGCGGCCATCGTTGCGAAGAAGCAGCGCATGCCGAGGCGGCTTTCCATTGCCTTTTCGACGGCGGGGTACAGGACAAATACCAGCACAACGGCGATTGCGGCGGACACAAGCACGTCTTGCGGGGTGTGCACGCCGAGGTACATGCGCGAAAGCGGTACGAGGATGCACAGCGCGAGGAAGCAGTAGCGTAGCCATGCGCGCGAGGTGATGCGGATGGCACCTCCGAAGATGCCGACTGCATTTTGCGTGTGGCCGCTCGGGAAGGAGTAGCCGCTTGCCTCTGCGCGGGCGCTGTCGACTATGGTGAAGTCGGGGTCACGCACCCACGGGCGCGGGACGCGGAAGAGAAGCTTTAGGAACTGGTTGAGTACGGTTCCCGCAAAGCCGATGGACAGGATGTAATAGCCCTGCTTCTTGCCGATACACCAAAAGCAAATGAGTCCGACGAGGATGAACACCGTCTCCTCACCGAAGCGGGTGATTAGGCTGAAAAATGAGTCGAGGAACGGATTTCTGAGTCCTTCGATAAAGCGTAGTACAGTCATTGTGCCCTCCTTGTTATCGTTGATACGAACGGCGTCGGCCCGGTAGTGCGGTTAGCATTTTGCTGTTATGGTTCCTCCGCCGGGCCTGCGCTAGGTTGTTACGCTTCCTCCGCCGGGGCTGCGCCTGCGAGGTAGAGCTGACGGTAGAAGCCACCCTCTGCCATGAGCTGCTCGTGCGTGCCCTGCTCAATAATATTGCCGTCCTTCATAACCAATATGCGGTCGGCATTTTGAATGGTCGAAAGTCTGTGTGCGACGATGAAGCTCGTGCGCCCTTTCATCAGCGTGGCAAATGCGTCTTGAATCTTCAACTCGGTTCGCGTGTCGATCGAGGAGGTTGCCTCGTCGAGAATGAGCATCGACGGCAAGCAAAGCATGACGCGCGTGATACACAGCAGCTGTCTTTGTCCCGCGGAGAGCTCGCCGCCACCTGTACTGAGCTGCGTGTCATAGCCCTGCGGCAGACGCTTGATGAAGCTGTGGGAGTGCGCGGCCTTTGCGGCTGCGATTACCTCTTCGTCGGTTGCGTCCGGCTTGCCCATCACGATATTTTCGCGGATGGTGCCTTCCATAAGCCACGTGTCCTGCAGCACCATGCCGTAGCGCGCACGCAGCTTCTGCGGCGAAATGGTGCGAATGTCCTTGCCGTCCAGCGCAATGCGACCGGCATTTACATCATAAAAGCGCATCAACAGGTTGATCAATGTCGTCTTGCCACAGCCGGTCGGGCCGACGATGGCGATGCGCTGTCCGTCCTGCACCTCGAGGTTCAAGCCGCGAATGAGCGGGCGCTCGGGCACGTAGGAAAATGCGACATCCGAGAACGAAAGCTGCGAATCGGTTTCGATCGCCGGCTCCGGCACCTCGAGTGTCTCCGGAGGAAGCTCCGTCAGAATCAGCTCCATCACGCGGCCTGCGCAAGCAAGAGCATTTTGCAGCTCGGTGATGACGCTGGAGATTTCGTTAAATGGCTTCGCGTACTGGCCGGCATAGTTCAAAAGCGCCGAAAGTCCGCCGACCGACAGGCCGCCGCCGAGCACGAGGAACGCGCCCACGAGCGTACACGCCGCATATACGACGCTGTTGACAAATCGGGTCGTCGGGTTCGTAAGCGAGGAGAAGAAGGTAGCTCGCAGGGAGCATTCGCAAAGGCGGTCATTTACCTCATCGAACTGCGCCAGCGCCTCTTCCTCGTGGGAAAATGCCTGGACGAGCTTCTGGTTTCCGATCATCTCCTCGATGACTGCCGTCTGCTGACCTCTCGTTACGGACTGCAGCTCGAACATCTGATACGTATGCGTTGCGATGTAGCGAGCGACGAACAGCGAAAGCGGCGTCAGAAGCACAACGACAAGGGCAACCCACGGACTGATTGTCAGCATGCACACGAGCGTGCCGAGAATCGTGATGATGCCGGTGAAAAACTGCGTAAAGCCCATCAAAAGGCCGTCCGCCAGCTGATCGACATCGGCAATGACACGGCTTACGATGTCGCCGGTCGAGTGGGTGTCGAGATAGGACAGCGGCAGGCGTGTGATGCGGTCAAATGCCTCGCGGCGCACATCCTGCACGACGTGGTACGTAATTCGGTTGTTAATCGTGCTCATAAGCCAAGTCGCGATGGCCGTCAGAACAATCAAGATGGCGGACAGCCACAGAAGCGGCATCAGTGCATCGAGATCGACTGCACCGGGAGCGACAATCAAGTCGATGGCGTCACCGATCAAAATCGGCACATACAACGTCATAGCCACGGTAGCCGTAGCGAGCACGAGTGAAAATGCGAGAAGGAGCTTATAGTGTCCTAAGTAGCGGAGCACCTGCGCGATGGTAGTACGTCGTTTCATCGTGCAACACCTCCTTCCTCAGCAGTAGCCGCTTCGGCCGAGAACTGCGAGCGGTAGATTTCTTCGTAGATGGAACAGGACGAAAGCAGTTCCTCGTGAGTGCCGAGGCCGACCGCTTTGCCGTCATCCAGCACAAGGATGCGGTCGCAATGCATAAGCGAGGCGGTGCGCTGCGACACCAAAAGGACTCCCGGTCGGTACGGAAGCGTGTTGAGAGCCTGTCTCAATGCGGCGTCCGTTGCGTAATCGAGCGCGGATGAGCTGTCGTCCAGAATCAAAATCGAGGGCTGTCCTACGAGAGCACGTGCAATCGTAAGTCTCTGGCGCTGTCCGCCGGAGAAATTCTTGCCACCCTGAGCAACCGGTGCGTCCAGACCTTCCTCTCGGTCGCGGACAAATGCTTCAGCCTGTGCAAGGCGGAGTGCCTCCCACAGCTCCTCGTCCGTTGCATCGGGCTTGCCCCACTGCAGGTTCGAGCGGATGGTGCCGGAGAACAGCACGGCCTTTTGCGGCACGATGCCGATTTGCGCGCGAAGGTCGTCGAGCGTGTAATCGCGAACATTTTGCCCGGACACAAGCACCTCGCCGGAGGTTGCGTCGTAAAAACGGGGAATCAGCTGTACGAGAGAGGATTTGCCGGCGCCGGTACCGCCGATGATACCGAGTCGCTCGCCCGGAAACAGCTGAAGATTGATGTCGGAAAGCATCTCCTCCGCAGCGCCGTGATACTTCAGCGATACGTTGCGAAATTGCACGAGAGGAGACTGCGCATTACCGCTACGATCGATTGCGTCTGTGCCGTCCGTCGTAGGCTGCTCCAGCGAGGAGCGCAGCTCGAAAATGCTCTGAACGCGATTGCCGCACGCCACAGCCTTTGTAATGCTGATAATCAGATTCGCGAGCTTGATCAGCTCCACGAGAATCTGCGACATGTAATTGTAGAGCGCCACAACCTGACCTTGCGTCAGCAGGCCGTTATTTACGCGAATGGCGCCGGTATATACGAGGGCGATGATGCCCGCGTTGATGATTACGTAGGTAAGGGGATTCATAAGTGCGGAGATTCTGCCGACGAGCTTTTGGTCAGCGGTCAGAGCCGCATTTCGCTCTCCGAATGCCTCACGCTGCTCCTCCTCCATGCAAAATGCTCGCAGGACGCGAACGCCCGTGAGATTCTGTCTCGTAGTAGAAAGCACGCGGTCAAGCCTCAGCTGCACGCGCTTGTACAGCGGAATGCTGATGAGCATAATGCCGAACACGACGAGGGAGAGAATCGGAATGATAACAGCGAACAGAAGGGCACTTTTCACATCGATCGTAAATGCCATAATCATCGCGCCGAATACGATGAACGGCGAGCGCAGGAGCAGTCGCAGCGTCAGATTCATGCCGTTTTGAATCTGGTTCATATCGCTTGTCATGCGCGTGATGAGCGTCGAGGTGCCGAGCGTGTCGAGCTCCTGATACGAAAGGGACTCGATGTGTGCGAACAAAGCGTGACGGAGGCGTCCGGTGAACATGACGGCCACGCGCGCGGAAAAATACTGCGCCGTTACGGCAAATGCCAAACCGAGCACTCCGAAGAGCACCATTACGAGCACCATCCAAAGCAAAAAAGGCTTGTCCTGATTGCCGATGCCGCGATCGATAATCGCCGCAACGACCAACGGAAGACAAAGCTCCATAGTAGCCTCGAGCATTTTGAAAAGAGGGGCAAGGAGCGCCTGGCGGCGAAGTCCCTTCATATGTGATAGCAAATGAAACATAAGTGATGGCTCCTTCTTAGGATAGTGACTTCCTATAGTATAAGACAAGATCACTCTAATGAAAAGGGGGAAGCGCGAATTTCTTGCTCTACGGAAAGAAAGAGGTGGTAAAAACGGTTTTTCTTGACAAGCCTGTCGAAAGAAACTATACTTTACCCGGCTAACATGCTAAAGAAACACAGAGTGTGATGGGACAGGAGAAAACAAAATGATTTGTAAAATGTGTGGAAACACGCTCCCTGAGGGAGCGAAGCGCTGCGAAAATTGCGGTGAGTTTGTTGACGGAGTTGTCATCGGAAAGAGTACGGGCTTTTACTCCGACCAGTGGATGCAAGGCGGCATGATGGGTGGCTTTGAAGCCGGCAGTCCCGCGGAGATCAAGAACCTGGGCGAATACCGAAAGCCGAAGATGCGCAAGAGCACGCTGTTTGGGCTGATTTTCGGAGGAGTGGCAGCAGCTGCCGTGATTGCTTTGCTGTGCATTTTCATCATTGTGCCGTGGTTTACGAAGGGCCCGATTCGGAAGATTCAGGACGCCTGCATAGAGACGGCAAATGCAGAGAATATGACGGTTCATATGGACATTTCACAAGGGGGCAAGACGGCACTCAGCGCGTTGCTTAAGCTGGAGTGCGACGTGAAGCAAAAGAAGCTGAACATGTATTTTCTGATGAATCTTTCCGGCGTGGACATGGATGGCTACCTTGTGGTAGACGAGGATGGTGGCTATGCCGTACTGTATGCCGGACTCATCGGAGGCTACAGCGCGGTAAAGGTGATGGAGCGCGAAGATGTGAAAGACTTTTTCGGCACCATTGAGAACTCGAACGTGAGCACTGCGAGCATGTACGAGGATATGGGCTTGCTTTTGGAGGAGGAGTACGGAGAGTATTTTGATTTCTCCGACTTTGACAAGTTGATGTCCGACTTGATTAAGGAACTCGACAAGAAACCGAATCGCGAGGAAATCTTCCACTACAGTAAGGACAAGCAGGATGGGGCTACGATTCACAGCATGGAGCCCGATATCGCGCTGCTTCTGGAGACGGTTTCGGATGTTACCCGCGATCGTTTTGAGGGAAATGCCTACGAGGAGCTGCAGGCATACATTGCGGAGCAGCGAGTGCTCGGAAAATTCGAAGAGGCTTCTCTTGAAATCGGCATCAAAGGAAAGTACCTCTCTTTGTTGGACGTAACAATGGGCTCGGGACTCAACAAGACCGAGGTTGTCATGGAGATTGACAATGTCAACAAAACGAAGGTGTCTATCGACAACGAAGTCAAAGAGGCGATTCAAAAGGTAAAATAGTCCGTCAGCATTCGGCGACCTGCCCATCGGTAGGTCGCCGTACTTGTAATCACGCTTGACTTTTTACCCTCTGTGGATATACTGAAAATGAGGGTATTTGTTCGACATTTGCCCACAAGAGACGACCGCGCTCGGTGCAGGGAGATTTTATATGATCTATGTAGTTGAGGACGACGACAATATTCGCGAGCTGGTGCTGTATACGTTGAACCACTCGGGACTTGAGGCAGAGGGCTTTTCAAAACCGTCTGCGTTTTTTGCTGCCCTGGATAAGAAGAAGCCGCGCATGGTTGTGTTGGATATTATGCTTCCCGAGGAGGACGGTCTGTCGGTGCTGAAGAAGCTTCGCAGAGACGCGGCTACCGTAGAACTGCCGGTTATGATGCTGACGGCGAAATCCAGCGAATACGACAAGGTGCTCGGTCTGGATTTGGGGGCCGATGACTATATGCCAAAGCCCTTCGGCATGATGGAGCTGGTGGCACGTATCAAAGCGCTGCTGCGTCGGTCGGAGCGTACGTCGGAGAAGAAGGAATATACGGTGCAGAACCTGTTTGTGTGCGTGGAACGGCATTTGGTTACGGTAGACGGAGAGCGAGTGCCGCTTACGAAAAAGGAATTCGATCTGCTGTGCATGCTTTTGAAAAATGTCGGCAGGGTTCTGACGAGAGACCAGCTGCTCAATGAGATCTGGGGCTATTGCTTTGACGGTGAGAATCGAACGGTGGACGTTCACATTCGTACCCTTCGCCAGAAGCTCGGCTCGGCCGGAGCGTTGATTGAGACGATTCGCGGTGTCGGCTATACCTTGAAGCAGAGCTGAGTACGGCCGGGGGTTATATATGAAGCGTAAGATTTTCTTAAACACCTTTTTGGTTACGATGTGTTTGTTCCTCATCGGCATGGTAACGACAATCGGTGTTCTTTACCACTATTACAATCGGCAAAAGACTCGCGAATTTCGCTCGGAGGCAGCGTACCTGAGTGCGGTGTTGGAAAAGTACGGGCAGGAGGCGCTCGAGAAGACGGAACGGCCGGCGGAAAATGAAACCGCATTTCGCGTAACCCTCATTGCGCCCGACGGAGTCGTGCTGTACGACAGTTTGCTCGACGTAGCGACGCTTGACAATCACGGAGACCGCGAGGAATTCCGCCAGGCGATAGAGACGGGGGCCGGGGAGGCGTCCCGATACTCCGATACGCTTGCGAGGAAGACGCAATACTATGCGGTTCGCACAGAGGACGGCTCGGTACTGCGAGTTTCGGAGCAGCAATTTACGCTGATGGGCATGCTGGTTCAGATGCTTTACCCGATGGTTGTCGTGCTGTTTTTGGTCATCGTGCTGTCGGCAATTATGGCAGCAAGACTGAGTCGTAGTGTTATGGAGCCGATCAGTCAGCTCGACATCGAGAGTCCGATGGAACGAGACATTTACCCTGAGCTGCGACCGCTCGTGCAGCGCATCAATGCGCAGAACAGACAGCTTCACCACCAGATGACGGAGTTGCGCGAGGAGCACGAGAAGCAAGACCGGATTCGAAGAGAATTTACGGCAAATGTGTCACACGAGCTAAAGACCCCGCTTACGTCCATCTCCGGCTATGCGGAGCTACTTGGTGCCGGCATGGTAGAGGGCGAGGACGTGACGCGCTTTTCCGGCCGAATCTACGACGAGGCGCAGCGATTGATCGTTCTTGTAGAGGACATCTTGAAGCTGTCGAGCCTGGAGGATGGCGGATACGCTCCTGAGCTGCAGAGCATTTGCCTGTTTGAGGTGTGCGAGAAGACGGTGGACCGCTTGGCAAATGTGGCGGCAAAGCGTAGCGTGAGTCTGTCGTTGGAGGGCACGCGCGAGTATGTGACCGGTGTTCGCAAGCTGTTAGAGGAGATGGTGTTCAATCTCGTGGACAACGCCATCAAATACAACCGCGAGGACGGCGAGGTTACCGTTTCGGTGACAGCAGAGGAGAGCGGTGTTCGGTTGTCGGTCAGCGACACAGGAATCGGCATTCCGCAAGAGGATTTGCCGAGAGTGTTCGAACGGTTTTTCCGAGTGGACAAGAGCCATTCGAAGGAGGTCGGCGGTACCGGCCTCGGATTATCTATCGTGAAGCACGGTGCTTCTTTTCATGAAGCAACCATAGAAATAAACAGCCGACTTGGGGTTGGAACGAGCATTTCGCTCCTCTTCCCGAAAGATGCGGCAGAGAAATGAGGTACATATGGGACTTACAGGAGTAGAGATTTTGAAGATGGTGACCACGCTAATCGGCGGTCTGGTGTTCTTTATGTTCGGTATGAACGTAATCTCCGGAAGCCTTGAGAAGATGGCAGGTGGTAAGCTGGAGCACATGCTGAAGAAGATGACGAACAATCCGTTCATCAGTCTTTTGCTCGGTGCCGGCATTACGATTGCGATGCAATCCTCTTCGGCAACGACGGTTATGCTCGTTGGTTTGGTTAACTCGGGTATCATGAAGTTCAGCCAGACGGTAGCGGTTATCTTCGGTGCGAACATCGGTACGACGTTGACGGTATGGATTCTCTCCCTCTCGGGACTGGATGGTGGCGACAACGTGCTGATTGAGCTGTTGAAGCCGGAGAATTTTTCTCCGATTTTTGCGCTCTTCGGTATTGCCATGATTATGGTGAGCAAGAGCAATCGTAAGAAGAGCGTCGGTACGGTTCTTGTTGGCTTTGCCGTATTGATGAGCGGTATGGACATGATGAAGGATTCCTTGGGCCCGGTGTCAAAGCTTCCGGAATTCCAGGATCTTTTGATGACCTTTAACAACCCGATCTTCGGTGTATTGATCGGTATGCTCGTTACGGCGGTCATTCAGAGCTCGGCTGCATCCATCGGTATTTTGTTGGCGCTTGCACAGCAGACCTCCGCTATGACGGTTGGAATGGCGATTCCGATTATTATGGGTCAGAACATCGGTACTTGTATTACGTCCGTAATCTCCAGTATCGGAACGAGCGTTCAGGCAAAGCGTGTAGCGATGGTTCACGTAGCGATGAACGTAATCGGTACGGTCATTTGGTTGTCTACGTTCTTGATTGTACAGCATGCATTTGAGCCGGCTTGGCTTGCGGGAGCCGTTAGCAGTGTGGGCATTTCCCTCGTGCACACGGCATTTAATATCTTGACCGCATTCCTCTTGATGCCGTTCATCAACGCACTTGTAAAGATGGCGGAATGGCTCGTTCGCGACAAGCATTCCGCTCCGGTAGAAGAGGACCAGATGATTCTCGACGAGCGTTTGCTTCGTTCTCCTTCGATTGCCGTTACGGAGTGCAACAACTTGACGAACCGCATGTCCGAGCTTGCAAGCCAGAACCTCTTTGAGGCAATGAGCCTGTTCCACAACTATGACGAAAGCATTATGGCGAAGGTCGTAAATGACGAAGAGCAGATTGACCGTTACGAGGACCGCCTCGGAACCTATCTCGTTCATCTTTCCACGATGGCGATTTCCGATCAGGATAGCCGCGTCATCTCGAAAATGCTCCACGCAATCGGCGACTTCGAGCGTCTCGGTGATCACGGCGTTAGCCTTGCTAAGGCAGCAGAGGAGATGCACAAGAAGGATACGCATTTTACGTCCGATGCGGCTGCGGAGCTGCG
This sequence comes from Lachnospiraceae bacterium, assembly GCA_045645665.1. Classification (GTDB taxonomy): domain Bacteria; phylum Bacillota; class Clostridia; order Lachnospirales; family Lachnospiraceae; genus ISDg. Next base: position 9,874 of record JAZRJF010000059.1, read on the forward strand.
TGTTTTGTCAAATGCGATTACCGAGATTTTGACGAATACAATGATCGCTTATCGCAACGCCGACGTAGAGCTTGCGGAGAAGGTAGAGCCGCTTGAGCAGGTAATCGACAAAATTTCCGCAGATATTAAGAAGAACCACATCGCACGCCTGAAGCGCGGCGAATGTACGATTGAGATGGGCTTTATCCTTTCGGATATCCTGAACAATTATCGTCGTATTTCCGACCACTGCTCTAATATTGCGGTAGCGGTAATTGAGGTAAGTAAGGGCAGCTTTGAGACGCATGAGTACCTCAATGGGGTGAAGGTCGGTAACAGCGATTTCACACAGAACTACGAAGC
>JAZRJF010000060.1:0-10488 GCA_045645665.1 Lachnospiraceae bacterium
ATATCGATCTCCGGTCGCCAAAGTATGCTCCCTATTTTGTTGCCGGCGACCAATAGGAATTCGAAGTGTTTCGAGCCGTGCGAGAAACGGTTGACGCTTGTGTGCAAGCGTCATATCGATCTCCGGTCGCCAAAGTATGCTCCCTATTTTGTTGCCGGCGACCAATAGGAATTCGAAGTGTTTCGAGCTATGCGATTGCTGTAAAATGCTGAAAAAACTCGATATCGCTTGCATATGCCATGGGTACATGATATAGTTAAAGAACAGGATTCCTTAATAGATGTTGCGTAATCTGCTGATCGATTTCGTTTGTTTGCACATTTGTATTGTTCTTAGAATGTATCGGTTGGATAGAAAGGACGAATGTAGTATGAAGACTGGTAAGTTTGATACGAAAGTTCAATATTTGAAATATAAAGTACTTCGTGAGGTTGCCAGACATGAGTGGGAGGGCAATCTTTTTGATAAAGTTACGGACATTCCGAAGGAGGTTAGTCCCGGCAAGGTAGCAACGATGCGTTGCTGCATTTACAAGGAAAGAGCGATTCTTGCTGAGCGTGTGAAGAGTGCGATGGGTTTGACCCGTGGTGACGGACAGATGATTCAGGTTATCGATATTGCGTGCGATGAGTGCCCGGCTAACGGGTATGTTGTTACACCGACCTGTCGAGGCTGTCTTGCACATCGTTGTAGTGAAGTGTGTCCGAAGGACGCGATTTATTTTGATAGAAATCAGAAGGCAATCATCGATAAGGATTTGTGTATCAATTGCGGACGATGTGCACAGGTGTGCTCATTTGGAGCGATTATCGATCTTAAGCGTCCTTGTGAAAATGCTTGTAAGGTCAAGGCGATTTCCGAGGGTGAAGATAAGGCTGCGAAGATTGATTATGAAAAATGCATCAGCTGCGGTGCGTGCGTGTATCAATGCCCATTTGGTGCGATTACGGACAAGTCGTTTATTCTTGATGTAGTGCGAATGATTAAGGAAAGCGAGGGCAATACGAAATACAACGTATATGCGGTTGTGGCGCCCAGCATCTCAACTCAGTTCAAATATGCTAAGAACGGTCAAGTCATTGCTGCGATGAAGCAGTTGGGCTTTTACCGCGTGGCGGAGGCTGCGCTCGGTGCCGATATGGTGGCAGATGCCGAGGCGAAGGAGCTGGTGGAGAAGGGCTTTCTTACGAGCTCATGCTGTCCTGCGTTTGTGGATTATATTCATAAGCAGTTCCCGCAGATGGTGCAGCATATTTCGCATAACCTGTCTCCGATGGCGACAATATCAAAGTATATTAAAGAGCATGACGAGACGGCAAAGGTTGTCTTCATCGGGCCTTGTACCGCAAAGAAGATGGAGATATTAAAGGAAGAGGTAAGCCCGTACGTCGATGCGGTGCTGACATTTGAAGAGCTTCAGGCGTTGATTGATAGTAAGGAGATACCCATCACGGACTTGGAAGAGGAAACGCTTGATGAGGCATCGTATTTCGGTCGTATCTTTGCACGAAGCGGAGGTGTTAGTGATGCGATTGTTCAGGGGCTCCGAGAGCATGGGCACAATCCCGATGATTATTCCGTTGTCGCTTGTGAGGGCATTGAGAATTGTCGTACGGCGTTATTGCTTGCTTCTAAGGGAAAGAGCAATACGAACTTTATAGAAGGAATGGCGTGCGTCCAGGGCTGTATCGGTGGCGCGGGATGTCTGACGCACGGCGAAAAGAACAAGGCAGAGGTTGACCGTTACGGAAAGGAAGCTACCGATCAAAGCATTTCCGATGCGATTCGTGATTTGTAGTTCACGCTTTCTTGTAGATAGAAGTGTTATGTATTCCCGCTTATGACGCTGATTTGCCCGCTCTGAAGGTGCGCAGAGCTTTTCGGTGAAGGTGCGTATTTGTTTTCTGAAGGGTTGACAAATAAAAAAAGCGGGAGTACAATGATAAAAAATTAAGGAGAGATGTTATGGCAACGAGAGTAAACAGTTCTAATTACTTTTACTTTTTTAGCTTCCAGGGCTTTTATTTTAGCGCTGGCTCTTTTTGCTGTGACAAAACATCTCCTCGAAGCTAAGTTTCAGAAGTTTTCGCGCCGGTGTTTGCATAGCAAATACCGGCGTTTTTGTTCTATGTGACGTCGGTGTTTGTTGAGCGCTTGGCAAGAGACAAATATCAAAAAAGAAAGGATAGAACAATGAGTAAGACTATGAACGGTGCAAATGATCTTGCGCAACAAAAAAAGACGATTGAGGAGCAGATTCGTAAGCTGTACGAAGAGAGAAGAGAACTGGAATGTGCGATGCGCAGCGAGTGGAGGGTAGCCGGAGAGGTTGGGCTTCGCGAGCTGGTGAAGAAGGCGCTTGCGGAGACCGACAAAACATTTCCTAAGTACGGCACGGTTGCTTGTCAGGGCATTCCCGGTGCGTATTCGATGCAGGCAGCCAATAAGATGATCGACTATCCGGATTTGTTGTACGTAAAGACATTCGATGCGGTATTCCAAGCAATTGAGCAGGGGCTTTGCGATTACGGCATTCTCCCCATTGAGAATAGCACGGCCGGTTCTGTGAATCGTATCTATGATTTGATGATGCGGCATCGTTTCTATATCGTAAAGAGCCTTAGATTGAAGATCAATCACAGCTTGCTTGTAAAGCCCGGTGTGAAGAAGAGCGAAATAACGGACATTTATTCGCATGAGCAGGCAATTGCACAGTGCGCGGACTATTTGAAGACAATGCCGCTTGTAGAAGTACATGTGGTGGAAAATACGGCGGTGGCAGCGAAGCTGGTTGCCGAGTCCGAATCGCGTACGGTGGCTGCGCTTGCATCGTCCGAATGTACTACAGAATATGAGCTTGCGATAGCGGAAGAAAATGTGCAGGACCGCAACGATAACTATACGAGATTCATCTGCATCGCTAAGAAGCCGGAGATCTACCCGGGGGCGAATCGTACTAGCGTGATGGCGGTTTTGGCACATCGAAAGGGAAGCCTTTATCGTATATTGAAGCTGTTGAACGATTACGATTGCAACCTGACAAAGCTCGAGAGCCGTCCAAGACACAATCAAGATTTCGAGTTCCGGTTCTATTTCGACTTCGAGACATCCATATATGAGGAGTCCTTCTGTGAATTGCTCGAGCGTCTGCAGACGGAATGCGAAGAGTTCGAATATCTCGGTAGCTATACGGAAAATGCTCAGTAGGACCGGCAGAGTAGCAAGAAAGATAAAGTATAGTTGGCAAAAGCATAGTTAGTAAACAACAACTAGTCAAAAGCAAAATGCATAGACAGTCAAAAGTATAGACAAATCATAAGGAGACATTAAGATGATTACTGTATTAAAGCATGGAGTAACGGAACAACAGAGAAATAAGCTGATTGCATGGTTCGAGGAGCAGGGCATTCGTGTGAATGTGTCAGTCGGTGAATACCAGACTGTACTCGGTTTGATCGGTGATACGACTCGTATCGACGACGAATTGATTGCTTCGCTTGACATGGTGGACTCGGTTAAGCGGATCAGTGAGCCGTTCAAGAAGGCGAACCGCAAGTTCCACCCCGAGAACACAGTAATCCGAGTAGGCGACACTTATGTCGGCGACGGCAGTTTGACCTTGATCGCCGGTCCTTGCTCTGTAGAGTCCGAGGAACAGATTCTCGAGGTGGCGCAGAAGGTAAAGGCTGCGGGAGCTACGATGCTTCGCGGAGGTGCATTTAAGCCGCGTACCTCGCCTTACGACTTCCAGGGAATGCGTGCGGAAGGAATTGAGCTTTTGCTTGAGGCGAAGAAGGAAACCGGTCTCCCGATTGTAACAGAGATTATGAGTGCACATCATTTGCCTTTATTTGAAGAAGTGGATGTCATCCAGGTCGGCGCCCGCAACATGCAGAATTTCGAGCTGTTGAAGGAACTCGGCAAGATTCAGAAGCCGATTCTTCTCAAGCGCGGACTTGCCAATACGCTGAAGGAATTCCTTATGAGTGCAGAGTACATTATGGCGGGTGGTAATGAAAATGTGATTCTCTGCGAGCGAGGAATTCGTACGTATGAGACGTATACGAGAAATACTCTTGACCTGTCTGCAATTCCGGCACTTCGCGAGCTTTCACATTTGCCGATCATCGTGGACCCGAGTCATGCAACGGGAATCGCACGAATGGTCGAGCCGATGGCGTTGGCGGCTACGGCGGCAGGAACAGACGGTTTGATTATCGAGGTTCACAACAATCCTAAGAAGGCTTTGTGCGACGGTGCACAGTCGTTGACACCGGAGCAGTTTACGAATGTGGTTTCTCGCGTGAATAAGGTTCGAGAGGCGCTTCGTTAGGATGACGGATGGTTTTTACGGAGGTAGCGAGATGTGCGACGGAAGTTCTAAAAGAACGGTCGGAATTGTCGGTCTTGGCTTGATCGGAGGCTCATTTTTGAAAGCGTATCGAGAGTCCGGGCAGTGGAATGTCTATGGATTCGACAAGAGTAGAACGGTGACGAATCTGGCTTTGCTGTCTGATGAGATGGATGCGGAGCTGACACCGGAGCGCATGGCGGAATGCGATCTTTTGCTGGTTGCATTATATCCTAAGGCTGCGATGCAATATCTTGAAGAGAACGCGGAACATATCGCTCATGAGACTATCGTCATCGATTGCTGCGGAACGAAAAAGCAGGTGTGTGAGCGAGGCTTTGCAATCGCAAGGGAATACGGTTTTACGTTCGTCGGCGGACATCCGATGGCAGGACGCCATCATTCCGGTTTCAAATACAGCACGAGTGATTTGTTTGACGGAACTTCGATGATTTTAGTTCCCGAGAGCTATGACGATATCAGATTGTTGGATACGATTAAGACGCTCCTTGCGCCGGCGCATTTTGCGCATTTGACGGTGACTACGGCTGAGAAGCATGATGAGATGATTGCATTCACTTCACAGATGGCGCATCTTGTGTCAAATGCGTATATTAAGAGTCCGACTGCGCAGAAGCATAAAGGCTTTTCCGCGGGTAGCTACAGAGATTTGACCCGCGTTGCTTGGCTGGCAGAGGATATGTGGACGGAGTTGTTTTTGGAGAATAAGGAGCATTTGCTTAAGGAACTGCGATATTTGATGGCATCGCTTGCGGAGTACGAGGATGCTTTGCTGCGAGAGGATGCGAACGATTTGAGACAGCTTTTGCTCGATGGCAAGCGTCGCAAGGAGGAGGTTGACGGACGATGAAGGTAGTCAGCGTTACGGCGTCGAGAGATTACGATGTCATCATTGCTCCCGGACTTCTTTCTGAGGCGGGAGCCTATATACGCGAGCGAGTTGGCGGTAAAAAGGCGTGCATTGTCACGGATGATATCGTTGCGGCTTTGTATGCGGACAAGGTGGAGGCAAGTCTTGAGGGTGCCGGATATGAGGTGCTTCGCTTTGTGATTCCGCATGGAGAGTCATCCAAATGTGCTTCGAACTTCGTGGCATTGTTAGAGTATCTGGCAGAGAATCGACTGACGCGCTCGGATGTACTTGTGGCACTTGGCGGTGGTGTTGTCGGAGACCTTACGGGCTTTACGGCATCGGCGTACTTGCGTGGGGTCGCATTTGTCCAGCTTCCGACTACGGTGCTTGCGGCGGTGGATTCCTCCGTTGGTGGCAAGACGGCAATCGACCTTCCGCAAGGAAAGAATCTCGTGGGTGCATTTTATCAGCCACATTTGGTGCTTTGCGATATTGACACGTTTGATACCTTGCCGGAGGAGATTTTCTGTGACGGCTGTGGTGAGATTATCAAATACGGTATGATAGCAAATGAGCAGCTGCTTGAGGACCTGGAGCAGCCGATTCGCGAGAACATGGAGCAGATTGTAGCGACCTGTGTGGAGATGAAACGCGATATCGTGGCGCAGGATGAGTACGATGTCGGAGTACGCCGTCTTTTGAATCTCGGACATACAATCGGACACGGCATTGAGGCGGTGAGCGGTTATCAGATCTCGCATGGCAGTGCAATCGCAGCGGGCATGGTTATCGTGGCACGTGCGGCCTGGAAAAAGGGCTGGTGTGAGAGATGGTGCGTGGATAAGGTAATTGCCTTGAATCATAAGTACCATTTGCCGACCGGTACGAGCTATGGAGCAGACGAGCTGTATCAGGTGATGACGAATGACAAGAAGCGAAGCGGCGATAGCATTTCGCTGATTGTACCCGTGGGACGCGGTCGAAGCGAAGTAAGAGGCATCCCGGTAGATATGCTGAAAGAAATTTTGGAGCTTGGACTTTCTGAGGTGGTGACGGTGAAGAAGACATCGCATTGCGGTATGGTTCCGAAGCTGCCTTCCAAATCGGTGGCACACCGCATGCTCATTGCGGCGTCGCTTTCGAAAAATGCTGCGACGTGTCCGGACTTCTCCGAGGACGTTGTGGCGACGAAACGTTGTCTGGCCGCATTTTCATTGGGAGAAAGAGAGTTTGATTGCGGGGAGAGTGGGTCGACGTTTCGCTTTCTGCTTCCCGTGGCAGGGGCGCTTGGTTGTGAGGGCAGTTTTTTGTTGAAGGGACGCCTCGCGCAGAGACCGTTGACGGGCTTGTATGAGCAGTTGACCTTGCACGGAATGAAGATGTCTCCCGAGGGGGCGAATCCGTTCGAGGTGAAAGGACGATTGCAGGCGGGCGTATATTCCCTGCCGGGCAATGTGTCGTCTCAGTTTGTAAGCGGATTGCTATTCGCACTCCCGTTGTTGGATGGCGACAGCAGAATAGAGATACAAGGTGAGCTCGAATCGAAGCCTTATGTAGACCTTACCGTGGCTACGCTGCGGAAGGCCGGCATTGTCGTGGTAGAGACGGAGACAGGGTACGAAGTGCCGGGAAGACAGACGTACCATTTGGATGCAGAAGGAGAGCTTGAGGTTGAGGGCGATTGGTCCAATGCAGCATACTGGCTGACGCTTGCGCATTTGACCGGCGAGGCAATTGTCTGCGAAGGTCTTTGCGCGAATTCCGTGCAGGGAGACCGCCGGATTGTAGAGCTGCTGGCTAGTTTAAAACAGCCCGGACAGGTGCCTTTGTCGGAGGTTGTGGACGAGGCTGAGTCGGAGGAGTTGTGCCGTGTGATTGATTTGCGAGACACTCCGGATCTTGCACCGATTCTGTCTGTGGCAGCAGCGGTTGCGAAGGGAACGACTGTTTTTACATCCGTGAATCGCTTGCGCCTTAAGGAATGTGATCGCTTGCTCGCAATACAGAGTGTGCTAAATGCTCTGGGTGCAAAGGTAAGCATTGAAGATAAGCACGGCGAGGATGTGCTTTGCATTCGTGGAGTCGAAGCTCTTCATGGTGGAGTGGTAGATTCGTTCAACGATCATCGAATCGCGATGGCGGCGGCAATTGCAGCACAGGTGGCGGACGGTGAGGTTACCATTACGGACGCAGGTGCGGTGAAGAAATCGTATCCGGATTTCTTTGAAGTGCTGAGAAGCATAGAGACAGATTGAGATACTGTGCGACCGAAGTAGTGTGCTATCCTTCGTGGCGCAGAACTGCACGATAACAGCAAAGGGAGAAAACTATGGCATCGATGATAGGAAACAAGATTAAGATATCGATCTTCGGCCAGTCACATTCGGACGGCATCGGAGTGGTTGTAGACGGCTTGCCGGTCGGAGAGAACGTTGATATGGAGGCGCTGCAGGCATTTTTAAATCGCCGTGCACCGGGAAAGGATGCGTACTCGACAAAGCGCAAGGAGGCCGATACGCCGGAGGTGCTTTCGGGGTTGGTTGACGGACACACGTGCGGAGCGCCCTTTGCGGCAGTGATTCGCAATACCAATACGCGTTCAAAGGATTATGATAATCTGAAGGATGTGCCGAGACCTTCGCATGCGGATTATGCGGCTCAGGTGAAGTACGGCGGAGCGCAGGACGTGGCCGGCGGTGGACATTTTTCCGGAAGATTGACGGCACCGCTATGTGTGGCGGGCGGCATTTGCAAGCAGCTTCTTTCTGCGAGAGGAATTGAGGTGCGTGCACATATCGTGCAGATTGGCAGCGTAACAGCACCTAGGGCAAATGCCTGTGGTAATGAGCCGATGCGAGAGTTTACGGCAGGGGAATTTCCGGCTTATGATTGTGCGGTGGCAGCAGCGATGCGAGATGAGATTGAGGCGGCACGCGTGGAAGGCGATTCCGTAGGAGGTGTGATCGAGTGCGTTGTAACGGGCGTTCCGGCAGGACTCGGTGACCCGATGCTCGACGGAGTAGAGAACCGTCTGGCGGCGATGCTATTCGGAATTCCGGCAGTGAAGGGTGTTGAATTCGGCAACGGTTTTGCGGCTGCCGGACTTAGAGGCTCCGAGAACAACGATGCCTTCTGTGTCAGTGATGGAAAGGTAGTCACGGAGACGAACAACCACGGTGGCATATTGGGTGGTATCACCTCGGGAATGCCGATTGTATTCCGCGTGGCAATTAAGCCGACACCTTCTATTGCGAAGACGCAAAAGAGCGTGAGCATGAGCGCGATGACCGAAGAATCGCTTGTGATTGAAGGTCGCCATGACCCGTGTATCGTACCGCGTGCAGTACCCGTAGTGGAGGCAGTGGCAGCGGCGGTTATGCTTGATTTTATGGCATAGATACAGTAGACTGGATATAGACGCACGAGTGCCCGTAGACCGGACATAGATGAACCGGGACCGTAGACCGGGCACGGGCCGATACTACCCGCGACTAACGCGAAGAGGAGGAAACCGAGATGGATTCGATGACGATGGCTTACATCAATATGTTTGCCGTGCTGGGAACAATCCCGTATCTGTGTGAGTACGATGAGGAAGCGAGAAAGCTGATTGAAAAGGACAAGGTGTCCGTAGGCTTTGCTGTTCGTGGAGGTGGTCCCGCGGCAACCTTGCATTTTGACAACGGAGTATGCACGATTGAGCCGGGAACGTCGCGTTGCAACATTATGCTCCCGTTCGGAACTCCGGAAAAGTTCAATGGCATGATTGATGGAACGGCGACACCGATTCCGACGAAGGGCTATACGAAGCTCGGCTTTTTGCTGAAGCGTTTTATGCCTTTGACCGATCGACTGAGCAAGTACCTTCGCCCTACAGAGGAGGATATGGCGGACCCCGCATTTTTCGAAATCAGCACGAAGCTGATGTTCCACTTGATTGTCGAGGCGATTGTACAGATCGGCAATCATGACGCGATTGGAAAGAGCAGCGCCTCCTACATTGTAGACGGAACCGTAAAGCTCGGGATTGCAGATGTGATTACAGCGGCAATCCATGCGGATGGACACGTGTTGAGTGCGGAGCATGCTGCACCGGAGACGTGCATGTCCTATATGGAATTTGCGAATCTGAAATTGGCAAGACAGCTGTTTGACGGCCAGGTAAATGCTGTGGCAGCGGTAGGCTTGGGTCAGGTTCGAATCGGCGGAATGATTTCGATGGTCGATAATGTCAACCGCATCTTGGACCGCGTAGCACTGTATCTGGCGTAAGGGAGGAATCGATATGCATTCAATCAATACCTATACAAAAAGCAGAGAAGCATTTGAGAGAGCGATGAAAGTCATTCCCTCGGGAATCTACGGACATCAGGGACCGGCAGAGGGCTGCTACGTTCCGGTAGAGGCATTTCCGCTGTATTCTCAGCGCGCAGAAGGCACCTACCTGTACGATTTGGATGGTAATCGCTATATTGACTATATGTGCGCTTACGGGCCGAACATCTTGGGTTACAACGATCCGGATGTAGACGAAGCGGCTCGTCGTCAGAGAGAAATCGGAGATTGTACGACACTCCCGAATACGAAGATGATCGATCTCGCGGAGCTCCTTGTGGACACGGTACATATTGCAGATTGGGCATTTTTCGCGAAGAACGGTAACGATGTGACGACTCTTGCGATTATGGCGGCGAGAGCCTATACGCACAAAAAGAAGATTATTTTCTTTAAGGGCTACTACCACGGAGTTTCGCCGTGGACACAGAAGATAGACTATGCTGGTGTGCTTCCCGAGGAGGTATGCAACAACATTTATCTTGATTGGAACGATTTCGACGCAATTTCGCAGGCATTTGAGACGTATAAGGGAGAGATTGCGGCGGTCATCGGACAACCGTATATGCACGGTAACTTCATGGACAACGTGCTTCCGGCAGAGGGCTTTTGGCAACATGTCAGAACGCTTTGTACGGAAAATGATGCGGTGCTTATCATCGACGACGTACGTGCGGGCTTCCGTCTGGATATCGCGGGAAGCGATCATTATTTCGGTTTCGAGGCCGATATGCTTTGCTTCTGCAAGGCGTTGGCCAACGGCTATAACGTATCCGCGCTGTGCGGCAAGGAGTTTTTGAAGAACACGATTTCGGGCATGTCCTATACGGGTAGCTATTGGATGTCCGCAGTGCCGTTTGCGGCCGGCATCGCTTGTATTGAGAAGCTGAAGAGAATCGGATGTCCGAAACTGTTGATTGACAAGGGT
>JAZRJF010000061.1:0-7863 GCA_045645665.1 Lachnospiraceae bacterium
GCTCTGATGGGTCCGCTGAAGCAAAATGCGGCACAGGGAGCAGCAGAAGCAATCAAGCGCATGACCGCTGAAGTGGCAGGCGTTATGGCACGCACGGGATATGCGAAGATTGCGGATATAGACGACACGTGTGTGTGGCGCCCGTAGGACGCAGATGGTAGCGGGCGGAGCCCGCAGTGATAGCGCTGCAAGCAGCGCAGTGATAGCCAGCAAAGCTGGCGGTGTTAGCAGCACGGAGTGCTGCAGTGTTAGCGCCGGAAACGGCGCAGTGAAGGCTCCGCGAAGTGGCGGTGTTAGCGCTGCAAGCAACGCGTGAGAATGGAATTAAAATCGCCTGTGGCAAGTGATAGGTTGTTCACGTTGTTTCGTGAATTCGTATCACTTGCCACAGGCTTTTTGTATCACTATTTCGGAGATAAGAATAATAAATTCTTGTGTTTTGCATAAAGCACAAAAGAGAATACTTCTTATCGGGGTGATTACCGCTCGCTCCGCGAGCTATCACTCCTTCGCCACATATATCGCTGCAAATGCCCCCGGACCCACATGTACACCGATGGCTGCTCCGATCTCTGTGCGCATCGTCGTTTGGTATCCGGCATTGGCCAGACGACCTTCTAGCAATTCGCAGTTCTCAGTGTAGTAGGAGTAGAGCGTATACAGCGGGAAATTCGTGTCAACCGGGTGCTCTTGAACGTGCTTTACGATGGCGCTCAAAGCCTTTGCCCTTCCGAGATGACGTCCGGCAACAAGAACGGAGCCCTCTTCCACACGGATGGTCGGCTTGACGCTGGCCATTTCCCCAATGGAGGCAGCGGCCTTGCTGATGCGTCCGCCTCGGCTAAGGTAAGTCAGGGTGTCCACGCCGGCAATGATCTGTAGTCTGGGACAGAGCATTTCCACGCGCTCAACAATTTCGGAGGCGCTAAGACCCTCGTCGATCAAATGCTTCGCATAATCCGCAAGAATGCGAATGCCGCACGAAACCGACAGGGAATCGATGAGGTGGATGCCCTCGTATTGCACCATGGATTTGGCCAAAGTAGCACTTTGCAATGTTCCGCTGAGCGCGGAGGAAATGAGGATACAGATGAGCTCATCACCGGCCTCCTTTGCCTCTGTAAATGCCTCTAGGAAGCTCTGGGGTGAGGGCTGCGAGGTCTTTGGAACATCCGTAGCTTCCAACATATATTCATAAATCTCTTTACGGGTGATTTCGAGGCAATCACGGTAGCTGCGATCCCCCATGGTAATGTCAAGAGGAACGAGAGCAAAACCGCGTTCCGTAAGTTCCTCGCCGGTATAGTCGGCCGAGGAGTCAACCAAAATACGAATCATAACTTTTTCCTTTCTATGTCGCAGTGTCTAGCGGTTTGTTTTGCCGCCAAGCATAGAATCTGCAATTGTCGATATCTCATCAAACATTTCAATAACCTGTACGGTTTTCTCCGTTCCGAGTCTTTTCATGATGTTATCCAATAGCTCTAAAATGCGAGCATGCTGTTCTAGATAAACATCCAGGTTATCTTCATTTAGCGTTAGGTAAATGAGCCGTTTGTCGCTAGAAGAACGAGTCTTCTTGATGATTTCACGATCCTCGAGAGAAGTGAGAATGCGATTCATCTGCGATTTCAATATCTTTGTCTCGTTGCACAAATCCGTTGCCGTAAGCTGAGGGCCACCGTTGCAATGCTGGCGATACAGAACGTTACACACAAGGGACTCGTTGTATGACATTGAAGAGACGACTCTGGGGTTCATGATTGTCGTAGAAAGACGAAGCCAGGAGTCGAGTAGGCGTTCATTTAGCATTAGAAGCTCCTTTCATCGGTTATGTGAGTCTTAATAACATATAGTTTACAATGTGAATGGTTCACAAAATGAAATGTTCACAATGTGAACAAACAGAGAATAACACATAAAGCGGGGGATGTCAAGAGGGAAAGTGGGCCGGCGGAGCCGGCAGTGATGGTGGCCGTAGGCCACAGTGATAGCCAGTGGAGCTGGCGGTGATAGCTCGCGTAGCGAGCGGTATTAGTGGCCGTAGGCCACAGTGATAGCTTGTGGAGGTAGCGCAGTTTTGTTGCACGGGTGATAGCGCTAAGCGGCGCGCCTATCACCGTCGAGCTACGCTCGATTATCACCGCAAAAAAAATAAGCCCAAATGTCTTTCGGACATCTGGGCTTGTTTTTTTGCATCTTACTTATCGTAAATCTCACTGTGCAGCTGCTGCAAGGACTTAATCTCGCCGTTGCCATGCGTCTTCACATAGTGGATACCGTCTGCCGTCGCCTTGGCTGCGGCAATCGTCGTCATATAAGGAATCTTCGCCTTGATCGCTGCCTTACGCAAGTAGCTGTCGTCGTTGATGCTTTCCTTGCCGATAGGAGAGTTGATGATCAACTGGAAGTCTCCGTTCGTAATGCGGTCAAGCACGTTCGGACGGCCCTCGAAGAGCTTCTTAACCTTCTCTGCGGGGATTCCTGCTTCGTTGATGATGTCGCAGGTCGTACCTGTTGCAACAATCTTGAAACCATCCTCATAGAGGCTCTTAGCCACCTCAACAACCTCAGGCTTGTCCTTGCGGTTTACGGAGATGAGTACCGTTCCCTCAAGCGGAAGCTTGGACTGCGTAGCTTCCTGAGCCTTGTAAAATGCTTCACCATAGGAAGCGGACAGGCCGAGTACCTCACCGGTCGATCGCATCTCGGGTCCGAGAATCGGGTCAACCTCAGGGAACATATTGAACGGGAATACTGCTTCCTTAACACCATAGTTCGGGATTACCTGCTCCTTCAATGCGGGAACGGGAGACGGTGCTCCGGTAATCTCGGAGGTGATAATGTCCGTAGCAAGCGGAACCATGCGGATGTTACATACCTTCGATACAAGCGGTACGGTACGGGATGCACGAGGATTTGCCTCAAGCACGTATACCTTGCCGTTCTCGATTGCGTACTGCATGTTCATAAGACCCTTTACATGCATCTCCTCGGCAATCTTCTTGGTGTATTCCTTGATGGTCGCAACATTTTCCTCACTGATGTGTACGGAAGGAATGATACAAGCGGAGTCTCCGGAGTGAACGCCGGCAAGCTCGATGTGCTCCATAACAGCCGGTACAAATGCGTGAGTACCGTCGCTGATGGCATCTGCCTCACATTCCAAAGCGTGGTTCAGGAAACGGTCGATCAAAATCGGGCGATCCGGGGTAACACCAACCGCTGCATTCATATATTCGGTCATGCCGAGATCGTCGTATACGACCTCCATACCACGTCCACCGAGTACGTAGGACGGACGAACCATCGTCGGGTAACCGATCTTGTGTGCAATTTCAAGTGCTTCTTCAACCGTAGTAGCCATACCGGACTCAGGCATCGGAATCTCGAGCTTCTCCATCATAGCACGGAAAAGGTCGCGGTCCTCTGCGAGGTCGATAACGGAAGGAGCGGTGCCGAGAATCTTAACACCGTTCTTCTCAAGGTCAGCTGCAAGGTTCAAAGGAGTCTGTCCGCCGAACTGTGCGATAACGCCGAGCGGCTTCTCCTTCTTGTAAATGCTGAGTACATCCTCGAGCGTCAAAGGCTCAAAGTAGAGCTTGTCGGAGGTGTCGTAGTCTGTGGAAACCGTCTCGGGGTTACAGTTTACGATGATCGTCTCAAAGCCCTGCTTCTTCAGTGCCAAAGAAGCGTGTACGCAGCAGTAGTCAAATTCGATTCCCTGGCCGATACGATTCGGGCCACCACCGAGAATCATGATCTTCGGCTTCTCCGTGGAAACCGGATTCTTGTCTTCTGCATTGTAAGTGGAGTAGTAGTAAGCGCTGTTCTCCGTGCCGCTTACGTGAACGCCTTCCCAAGCCTCCTCTACGCCGAGAGCAATACGCTGCTCGCGAATGGAGTCCTCGGAAACCTCAAGAAGCTGGCTCAAATACTTATCAGCGAAGCCATTCTTCTTAGCGGAAATGAGCAACTCGTCCGGAAGCTTGCTTCCCTTGTACTTGAGGATGTTCTCTTCCTCTTCAACGAGCTCCTTCATCTGCTCGATGAAGTATGCCTTAACGCGAGTAAGCTCAAAAATTTCTTCAACGGTAGCACCCTTACGAAGTGCTTCGTACATAACAAAGTGACGATTACTGTTCGGAACGTTGAGAAGCTTAAGCAGCTGCTCCTTGGTCATGGTGTCGTATGCATTTGCATGGCCGAGACCGTGACGACCGATCTCCAAGCTACGGATTGCCTTCTGGAAAGCTTCCTTGTAGGTCTTACCGATACTCATAACCTCGCCTACGGCACGCATCTGTGTACCGAGCTTGTCCTGTACGCCCTTGAACTTTTCAAATGCCCAGCGGGCGAACTTGATTACGATATAATCGCCATCCGGAACGTACTTGTCAAGAGTTCCGTACTTGCCGCAAGGGATATCCTTAAGAGTCAAGCCTGCAGCGAGCATAGCGGATACGAGTGCAATCGGGAAGCCGGTTGCCTTAGAGGCAAGGGCGGAGGAACGAGAAGTACGAGGGTTGATCTCGATTACGATGATACGATCGGAAACCGGATCGTGTGCGAACTGTACGTTCGTTCCACCGATAACCTGAACGGAGTCAACAATCTTATATGCCTGCTCCTGCAAGCGCTTCTGACATTCCTCAGAGATGGTCAGCATCGGAGCGGAGCAGAAGGAGTCACCGGTGTGAACTCCGAGCGGGTCGATGTTCTCAATGAAGCAGACGGTAATCATATTGCCTTCCGCGTCACGAACAACCTCAAGCTCAAGCTCCTCCCAACCGAGGATGGATTCTTCTACGAGAACCTGTCCTACCAAGCTGGCCTGAAGACCTCTTGCACATACTGTGCGAAGCTCTTCCTTATTGTATACAAGGCCGCCACCTGCGCCGCCCATCGTATAAGCGGGGCGAAGAACGACAGGATAGCCAAGCTCCTCTGCGATATCGAGAGCGTCTTCTACGGAGTAAGCAACTTCGCTTCGAGCCATCTCAATGCCGAGGGCGTTCATAGCCTTCTTAAATTCTACACGGTCTTCTCCGCGTTCAATGGCGTCAACCTGAACACCGATAACCTGTACGTTGTATTTATCCAAAACACCCGCGCTGGCAAGCTCTGAACAAAGGTTCAAGCCGGACTGTCCACCGAGGTTCGGAAGAAGCGCATCCGGGCGTTCTTTTGCAATGATCTGTTCCAGACGCTCTACATTCAATGGCTCTATGTAAGTTACGTCTGCGGTCTCCGGGTCTGTCATGATAGTAGCCGGATTGGAATTCACGAGTACGATTTCGTATCCGAGCTTACGAAGAGCCTTGCAGGCCTGTGTGCCGGAGTAATCGAATTCGCAGGCCTGGCCGATGATAATCGGGCCGGAGCCGATAATGAGGACCTTGTTGATGTCTGTTCTCTTAGGCATGGTTTTACCTCCATAATTCTGTCCACAACATTTTGCTTCTATAATATTATATATAAAAAGTTCAAAATCACAAGTGCTTTTTCAATATAATTTTGCGAAAACCGAAAAAAAGCTAACCCACGAAGCAATCTGTCGAAATGGACATTGCACAGAAGGCCGATTCGATGTACAATGTGAAAGACAGGTTGATGTGAAATGGCAGGATGTGTAACAAATTCGTGGTGGAGGTGGATTAATGAGCCAACAAGACAATGAAAAGAAATTAACTTTAGTGTTCGATTGGGGCAATACCCTGATGGTGGATTACCCGGATGAGTCCGGTCCGATGGTTGAGTGGTCTCGCGTAGCGCCGATGAAGGGCGTGAATATGGCGATTCCGGCACTTGCCGAGCGTTATGCATGCTATGTGGCATCCAACGCAAAGGAATCGGATGCCGAGCAGATGAAAGCAGCATTTGCAAGGCTCGGACTCGAGCGTTACTTCAGTGGATTCTATACGAGCAAGGAGCTTGGTGCTTGCAAGCCGAATGTAGAATTCTATGAGAAGCTGGCTGAGAAGCTTGAGTGTGCTCCGGAGCAGATTACTTACGTAGGCGATAATTACGAGAACGACATCGTTCCGGCTAAGAAGGCGGGCATGTCGACGATTCTTGTGACGGCGGAGCAGGGGGAATATCCCGACGCCGACAGCTGTGTGGACAGCATTTGGTCCATGCTGGAGCTGTAGACTGCGGAGTGGCACGCGAGTGTGCCGAGTGTAGGAATACGAAGTGGCATGCAGAGTGTGTCGACTGTTGAATGCGAAGTAGCACGAGGAGCGTATGGAACTGAAAAAGATCGCATGTATGCGAAATGATTTTGTGGACAAATTCGGTATACCGCGCCAAAGCGGACTCGTTCCCGAGCTGCGTGGACGGATTGTATTTGAGCCGGAATATCGAAAGGCGGAGGCGCTTAGAGGCTTAGAGGGCTATTCGCATCTGTGGATTTTGTGGCATTTTTCCGAAGTGGACAGGAGGGAATGGTCACCCACGGTGAGACCCCCGAGGCTGGGCGGCAATACGCGAGTCGGTGTATTTGCAACGAGATCGCCGTATCGCCCGAATCCGATCGGGCTGTCCTGTGTACGACTGGTGGACATCGTAACGGACGGGCCGGAGGCTCCGTATTTGGTTGTAGCGGGCGCCGATCTTATGGACGGCACGCCGATCTACGACATTAAGCCGTATCTGCCGTATACGGATGCGCATCCCGAAGCACAGGGTGGCTTTGCGGATGAGTTTGTGGATTATAGGCTGCACGTTGTCTGCTCGGATGAGTGGAAGCGTGTTGTGCCGGAGGACAAGCTCGAAGCGTTGCTCGGAGTGCTCGCCGGAGATCCGAGACCTGCGTACCAGAAAGATGAGAATCGCGTGTACGGTTTGCGGTTTGATAACCTGGAGGTGCATTTTCAGGTGAAGGGCGAGGTGCTCACTGTAGTGGATATCACGGTGAGGAATGGAAACTGAGCGGATAGTGATAGCGTTGATGGCGACAGTGAAGGTGGCTACAGCGCGGGTGGCGGCGAAAGACAATAAACAATTTGAATGATAGAGAAAGTCTTAAGAAATCTTAAGGTTTTCTCTATTGTTATTTAAGAACATTTTTTATACGATGGGGATGTACACAGGAGCACGTGCCTACAGGGCATATGCAATACGAGTGTATGCTCGCAATGACTAAAGCGGAGGGATAGCATGTATCGAATATTGGTTTGTGATGACGAAAAGGATATTGTGGCGGCGCTTTGCATTTGCCTAAGAGCCGAGGGCTATGAAGTGGACACGGCTGTAAACGGGAAAGAAGCGTTGGAAAAATGCAGGACGGAGAAGTACCATCTGCTGCTTTTGGACATCATGATGCCGGTGATGGATGGCATTACTGCGATGACAAGGATTCGCGAATTTAGTAACCTTCCGATTTTGCTTCTCACGGCAAAGAGTGAGGATGCGGACAAGATTTACGGACTGAACGTCGGAGCCGATGATTACGTGACGAAGCCGTTTCACCCGGCAGAGCTTATGGCCAGAGTTCGATCCGCGTTGAGACGCTATGTGCAGCTTGGTGGAGGGGAGCCCGGTGCGGAACGGTATCAAATCGGCGGAATCATAATGGACACTCGGAACGAGGTCGTAACGAGGGATGGCGAGGAGGTCGTGCTGACTCCTACGGAGTATAGCATTCTTAAGCTTTTGATGTGTCATCCGGGGGAAACCTTCTCTCCGGCTAAAATCTACCGTGCGGTATGGAAGGACGATCCCTACGGCGCGGAAAATGTAGTGGCGGTTCACATTCGCCATCTGCGCGAAAAGCTGGAGATCAATCCGGCCGAGCCGCGGTATTTGAAGGTGGTATGGGGAAAAGGCTACAAGATGGACAGAGGAGGTAAGTTCAATGAG
>JAZRJF010000062.1:0-33199 GCA_045645665.1 Lachnospiraceae bacterium
GTAAATCAACTGTGCACGAAGCTCATCTGCTGCAAGGATTGCATCAACATATCCTCTCTTTGCTGCACTCTCAGAGCTGAGGCAAAGCTTGCGATACTCTGCTTCCTTCTCCTTAAGCATCTCTGCACGATTCTCTGCTGCATCAAGCTCCTTAGCATACACGATCTGTGCTGCAAGGTTTGCTTCCATAGCACCGATCTCGCTACCCTCAAGTGCGAATTCCAAATCAGCGCCGATAGACTTAGAGTTCATGCAAACATATGCACTACCATATGCCTTGCCGGTAACTACGTTGATCTTCGGAACCGTAGCATTTGCAAATGCATACGTAAGCTTGCCGGCAGCAATTGCAACGCTCTTAGCATCGCAAGCACAACCGGTATAACCGATTACGTTCGTCAGAGTAAGTACAGGAATGCCAAATGCATCACAGAACTCTACAAAGGACTCAGCCTTGTAGCATCCCTTCGTCGTAAGAACAGCGTCATAGCTGGCAACCGTCTTGCCATTCTCGTCCTTCTCAGCCGTACGGTTTGCAATCGCACCAACCGTAACACCGTTCAGACGAACAAATCCGGTAACCATCTCTTTTGCATAAGCAGCCTTCACTTCAAGGAAGATTCCGTCGTCGGAGAGCTCTGCCAATGCCTTAGCAACGTCTGCGAGATCCGGAGTAACCGCACGATTCAAATCGTCTGCGCACTCTACCTCTGCATCTGCTACGTTGTTGGAAGGAAGCAATGCAACCAAATCGCGTACACCGCTCAATACTTCCTCGTCACCCTCCATAACAAAGTCAGCATTGCCTGCCTCTGCCATGAACTGTGCGCTGGAAGTGTCGCACTTTCCAATATAGTTTCCGGCAACTGCATTCGGAGTGTTCACGAACAGCTTGCCATTCTTGTCCTCCATGAATACGAAGTCGCTCATTGCTGCCAAAACAGCAAGTCCGCCACCACAGGTGCCAAAGATAGCACTAATCTGCGGAATTACGCCCGAAGCCATGGTCTGTGCCTTGTACAATTCACCAAAGCCGGCCAAAGCATCCGTTGCCTCCTGCAAACGAACACCGGCACAATCGATCAAACCGATTACAGGTGCGCCTGTCTTCATTGCCAATGCATAAAGCTTAGCAATCTTCTTTGCGTGCATCTCACCCAAAGTTCCGTTAATGGAAGCAACATCCTGGCTGTAGACATACACAAGTCTTCCGTCGATTACGCCGTAACCTGTAACTACACCATCACCCGGAGCATCCATCTGCTGCATATTGAAATCCGTGCTTCTCTTCGTTACCGATGCACCGATCTCAACAAAACTGTTGTCGTCGAGCAAAGCATAAATTCTATCCTTCGCCGACAATTTTGCTGTACTACTCATGTTCAGCCCTCCGTCTTATAATAATATAAATTTAATTTATACAAACCAATT
The DNA here is from genome assembly GCA_045645665.1 of Lachnospiraceae bacterium. GTDB lineage: Bacteria > Bacillota > Clostridia > Lachnospirales > Lachnospiraceae > ISDg. Next base: position 1,432 of record JAZRJF010000062.1, read on the forward strand.
TACACCGACTATCATTATACCCTTTCGTATGGCAAAATGCAATCTCAAAATTCGCGATTTCTCAAAGATTTTTTGTGTAAAAAAGCAAAACGACGATGCCATCAGGCATCGCCGTAATCTTCGTCATATTCCGCTAAAACATTCCGGATGGCATCCGTAGAAAACCCACGCCGTGCAAGCATTGCATAGAGCTTCTGACGCTCCTCGCGGGATATCTCTCGGCGCTCTCCGAGCTTCTTTCGAACAATGCGAGCAGCGGCTTCTCGCTCTCGACTTTCTTCACCCTCGTCTTCGGACACCGCATACTCTTCTTCATATCTCGCAAATGCCTCTTGCACGTCCGATTTCGTCAAGCCTCTGGTCAGCAAGGTCTGCTCAATCTGACGACGACTCTTCGTACCTCCGACCGATACGATATAGCGAACGCCGTACCTAACATCGTCCAAGTAAGGATACTGTGCAAGATAGTCCATAATCGTCTCTATCTGTGCTTCGGTATATTCAAGGGAACGCAACTTGTTCTTAAGCTCCTGCACCGTTCGCTCACGCACCAACAGCAAATCCAACGCCTTGCGCTTACCCGGCGTAATGATACAGTCCTTCTCAATCTTCTGCCACGTCTCGTCCGACACCTCAGCGCCAACTTTCAGACTCCAGTAGTTCACGTCACGATTGGAAAGCTTTCCGACAAGCATATCGTCTAAGTAAACACGGCTTTTGTTCTTTCCTACCGGTACAATCTCTGTTACTGTCATCGAAGCATCCGCCTATTCGTCCATATCGTCAGAACCGATTCCGTATGCGGCGCGAACCTTCTGCTCAATCTCTTCCATAATGTCCGGATTGTCGCGAAGGAACTGCTTTGCATTCTCACGTCCCTGACCGATCTTCTCTCCTTCGTATGCGAACCACGCACCGCTCTTGTTCACGACGCTACTGTTGCAAGCCAAATCGAGAATGTCTCCCTCACGGGAAATGCCCTGTCCGAACATAATATCAAACTCCGCTTCCTTAAACGGCGGAGCCACCTTATTCTTCACTACCTTAACGCGAGTACGGTTACCGATCACTTCGCCGGCTGCCTTTAAGGATTCGATACGACGTACATCCAATCTTACGGAAGAGTAAAACTTGAGTGCACGACCGCCTGTCGTCGTCTCGGGATTACCGAACATAACTCCAACCTTCTCACGCAACTGATTGATAAAGATAACAATACAGTTTGAACGGCTGATAACTGCCGTCAGCTTTCGAAGCGCCTGCGACATCAAACGAGCCTGAAGACCGACATGAGAATCACCCATATCGCCGTCAATCTCTGCCTTCGGAACCAACGCCGCAACGGAGTCCACGATTACGATGTCAACCGCACCGGAACGAACTAAGGTCTCCGTAATCTCAAGTGCCTGCTCGCCGTTATCCGGCTGAGATATGTACAGGTTATCAATGTCCACACCGATGCTGGATGCATATACCGGATCCAATGCATGCTCTGCGTCGATAAAGCCGGCAATACCGCCCAGCTTCTGTACTTCTGCCACTGCATGAAGAGCAACCGTAGTCTTACCACTGGACTCCGGTCCGTAAATCTCAATAATTCTTCCCTTAGGAAAACCGCCGATACCCAAAGCCACATCCAAACTAAGTGAACCGGACGGAACCGCTTCCACACTCATTGTCGATCCGGAATCACCGAGCTTCATAACAGAGCCCTTTCCGTAAGACTTCTCAATCTGAGCCAACGCGGACTCTAATGCTCTCTTCTTATCTTCACTACTTGCCATATCTACCTCATCCTTTCTAGCGAACAAATGTTCTATTCACATAATATACTGTCCCGTACGCTTTGTCAAGAGAAGAATCATAATATTTTTAATTATTTCTGCCCGTTCTCGAGACGCTTTCAGTATAGCAATATACCGTGTCGGATTCCATTCGCATTTTGCCCAACTTTTCGGTATTTTCCCCGACAAGGTGACAAAAGAAAACGGAGGCTTGTCGGCCATGCATGCACAAAGCCGTCCAAACCTCCGTCTCATATTTGTTTCTTTTTCCGATGTGAGAATTTCTACTCCTCTTCGGGTGTGACATCGAACAATGCATCGACAAATGCTTCGGCATCAAATCTCTGCATATCCTCAAGCTTTTCGCCTACGCCGATGTACTTAACGGGTATTCCGAGCTCCTTCTGAATGGCAATGGCAATACCGCCCTTCGCCGTGCCGTCAAGCTTAGTAATAACGATACCGGTAATGTTTACGATCTCGTTGAATTGCTTTGCCTGCACCAGAGCATTTTGTCCGGTTGTGCCGTCCAATACAACAAAGGTCTCGCGGTGTGCGTCGGGAAATTCTCTGTCGATTACGCGGTTCATCTTAGAGAGCTCCTCCATGAGGTTCTTCTTGTTGTGAAGACGACCGGCGGTATCGCAAATCAATACATCCGTTCCTCTCGCCTTTGCTGCCGTTACTGCGTCGAATACAACAGACGCCGGGTCAGCGCCCTCCTTTGCAGCGACGATGTCACAGCCCGCTCTGTGGGACCACTCTACAAGCTGCTCGGTTGCCGCCGCACGGAACGTATCCGCTGCCGCAAGAAGCACCTTCTTGCCTTCCGACTTCAACGAACCGGCGATCTTTCCTGCCGTCGTCGTCTTTCCGACTCCGTTGACACCAACCATCATAATGACCGTCTTTTTGTCTTCAAATGCATAAGCATCCTCCGGCGGCTGCATCTGCTCCTTAATGCTTTCCATCAGCAAGGCACGACACTCTGCCGGCTCCTTGACATGGCGTTCCTTCACCTTTGCACGCAGCTGTTCGAGAATCTCCTCCGTAGTCGCTACGCCGATGTCCGCCATAATCAAAATCTCTTCCAGCTCCTCATAGAAATCCTCGTCGATCTTGGAGAAGCCGTGGAAGATTGCATCCAACCCGTTCACAAGATTGCTGCGGGTCTTCGTCATACCTTCCTTCAGACGCTTAAAAAAACCTTTCTTTTCTCCCATGTTACTGATCCAAATCCTTTTCAATCAAATTCACCGATACAAGCGTAGATACGCCCTTCTCCTGCATCGTAATGCCGTAGAGTGCATCTGCGGCAGCCATCGTTCCGCGTCGGTGCGTAATAACGATAAACTGCGTATCCTTCGTAAGCTTATGCAGATACTGTGCAAAACGGCTTACGTTCGAGTCGTCCAATGCCGCCTCAATCTCGTCCAACAGACAGAACGGTGACGGCTTCAGATCGAGAATTGCAAACAGCAACGAAATTGCCGTAAGTGCCTTCTCACCACCGGACAGCTGCATCATATTCTGTAGCTTCTTTCCCGGAGGCTGCGCGATTACGTGAATTCCCGCCTCAAGAACATCTTCGCCTTCCGTCAGACTCAAGGTTCCCTTTCCACCACCGAACAGCTCGCGGAACACCTTGTCGAAGCGTACCTGAATCTCAGCAAAGGTCTCGGTGAATTGCTTACGCATCTCCTCATCCAGTGCCGTTATGATCTGATTCAACGACAGCTCCGCATTTTCAATGTCCTTACGCTGACCGTCGAGGAACTCGTAACGCTCCTTCGTCTCCTTGTAATCCTCAATCGCATTGACATTGACATCACCCAAGGCACGAATCTTTGCCTTCAGCTCGTAAATGTTCTTGCGATTCAAGGTAGCATTTTCAATCTCCGGCGAACGGAATTCCGTAGCCGCTGTGTAAGTCAGCTCATACTCCTCCCACATATATCTGGTCTGAGACTCCAGCTGCTCCTCCAGCTTCTCGAGCTGTCCCTGCAGACGGTATACGTCCTTATCCAAATGCGACATACGTCCGGACAAATGCTCGCGCTTTTCAAAGAAGCTCTTATTCTGCTTCGTAATGTCCTCTGCCAACTCGTTCAGCTTCGCAATCTCTGCCTCGAGGTCCTGACACTGCTTCTGCACATGACAATACTGCTCCTCCTGCTCGAGAATCTGAGCAAGCTTTGTCTGCATCTCGTCCTCGGAGCTTGAGCGATTCTCACGCAATTCGGTGAGCTCCTGCTGAAGCATACCAAGCTCTCTTTGCAAGCGGTTGCCGGTATCCTGATGATACGCAACGCTCTGCTTCAAGCCTGAGTATTCCGTCAAGACACGAACTGCCTCCGCACTTGCCTCGTCCTCGGCTCCGCGCATCTCGTCCATACGAACGCGAAGCTGCTCGGCACGCAGTCTGTCCGCTTCGTTCTTTTCCACATTCTCGCGGATGAGCGCAGTGAGCTCTTCCATATGCTTGCGAATCTCTTCGCTGCCCTCTTCCGTCTTCTTTAATTCCTCGCGAAGCTGCTCTCGATTGCCGACCAGTCCCTGATTCTGCTCAGCCACGTGGTTGAGATTCAGCTTTGCGGTATTTTGTATAACATAGAGCTCCTGAAGAGCATTTTTCTTCAGCTCAAGTCGTCCGCGCAGTTCTTCTCGCTCGCCACGAAGCTTCTCGAGTTCCTCCTCGGCAATCTTGCTGTTTGCACGATGCTCCTTCAACTGCTTCTCAAGCTCCTCGACCTCTCGACGCTTACCGAGTAGATTGCCCGCATTTTTAAATGCGCCACCCGAGATTGCGCCACCCGGCTGAAACAGCTCTCCGTCGAGTGTTACGATTCTCAATGCATAACGATATTTTTTCTCAAGAGCGATTGCATGATCGATCGTATCCACTACTAAGAAGCGTCCGAGCAAATAGCGAACCGCCTCCTCGTAGATGTCCTCCGCCGATACGAGCTCACTTGCGATTCCGATTACGCCGTCAGCCGTAAATACCTCGGCCTCAAACTCGTCCTTCTTCGCACGAATTCCCGACAAAGGCAAGAACGTAGCACGACCGGCACGACTCTCCTTCAAGCACTCAATTAACTGCTTGGCGGTCTCCTGCGTATCGGTGATTACATTTTGAATATTACCACCGAGCGCCGTCTCAATCGCAAGCTCGTAACGGTTTTCCACCTGAATGATATCCGCTACCACTCCGTGAATACCCTTTACCGTCTGCTTCTGCTCCATTACCTTACGAACCGCGCTTCCATAGCCGTCGTAGCGCTCCACCAAGCTCTTCAACGTATCCATCTTGGAAGTGTCGCGAATCACCAGCTTCTGCAGCTGCTCGCATTCCTCGCGCTTCGTTGTCAGCTGCTCTGCCAAGGCAGTCAAGCGCGCTTCAATCTCAGCGCATTCCTCGGCCGCATCCGCCACATTTGCCGAAGCCACCTTCAAAGCCTCCGTCGCCTGTGCAATCTGCTGCTCCGCCTCGTCTGCATCTGCCTTGAACTGAAGCAAACGTGCATTCAGCTCAGCCTTTGCAATGCCGCTTTGCTCAAGCAAGGTGTTGTAACGCTCCAGCTCATTTTCCTGCTTGTTGTTCTCCTGAAGTCGCTCGATGTATGCCTGATTGCACTGCTGCTCCTCAGCCAAAAGTGCGGCTATCTCCGCCTTCATCTCGCCAAGTGTCTCCTCGGCCTTCTGCTGCTCTGCCAAAAGGTCCTGCAGCTTCTGCGCGAACTCCAATCGCTTCTGCTCGTAGGACTCGAGCTCTTCCTTACGCTCCGCAATCTGTCCTTCCAAGCGGCTCAAGCGCTCATCGTACTGCTGCTCATTTTGCGTTAGAACGACTACCTGCTCCTTTAACAAATTCGTCTCGCCGAGTAGCTTCTCCGCCAACACCTTCTGCTCGCTGTAGCTCTCGCGTGCGACATGCAGCGACGACTGGTGCTGCTCCAGCTCATTGAGCAATCGGTCGTACTCCTCACGCGCCTGCTCGTACTGCTGCTTTGTCTGCTCCAAATCCTCCGTGGAAATGGTCAGCTTGCTCGTAAGGTCCTGTCGCACCGTCTCACTCTTCTCGTACTCCAAAAGGAACTGATTGACTTCCATCGTCTTCAGCTCTTCCTTGTGCTTAAGATAAATGCGCGCCTTCTCATACTGACGCTCAAGCGGTCCGAGACGTCCTTCTATCTCGCTCAAAATGTCCGTCACACGGGAAAGATTCTGGCGCTCCGCCTCGAGATTCTTCTCCGTCTGATGCTTTCTTCTCTTTACCTTCGTAATTCCGGCAGCCTCGTCGAATATCTCACGACGCTCCTCCGGCTTACCGCTCAAAATCTTATCAATCTGGCCCTGTCCGATGATAGAATAGCCCTCTTTGCCGATACCGGTGTCAAAGAAAAGCTCCTGCACGTCACGAAGACGACATTCCGCACCGTTAATCAAATACTCGCTCTCACCGGAACGATATACGCGTCGGCCTACGGTAACCTCATCGTATTCAATCGGCAGCCAATGATCCGAATTGTCCAATGTCAAGGCAACATAAGCAAAGCCCAGAGGCTTTCTCGTCTCTGTACCCGCAAAAATAACGTCTTGCATACTGCTGCCGCGAAGCTGCTTTGCACTCTGCTCACCGAGTACCCAGCGAACCGCATCCGCAACATTACTCTTTCCACTTCCGTTCGGTCCGACGATTCCGGTTATGCCTTTGTCGAACTCAAATCGAATCTTGTTGGCAAACGCCTTAAAGCCATGTACCTCAATGCTCTTTAGATACATCTTCTCCTCCAATCTGCTCCCGGATCTTTTGTATCGCGGAAAATGCTGCCTTTTGTTCTGCATTTTTCTTCGTACTACCGTCTCCGAAGGTGACAATCTCCTCACCTACGCGGACACTAACCGTAAAATGCCTGTTGTGTGCGGGCCCGTCTTCTTTCTCGACCGCATACACCGGTGCACAGTGAAAATGCTTCTGTGCCAGCTCCTGCAGGATTGTCTTACTGTCGTGAAACAGCTGTTTTTCCTCCAGATTGTTGAGCACAAAGCGGTGGACATGTGCCTTTGCCGCCTCCAAGCCACCATCCAAATAAATCGCTCCGATCAACGCCTCAAATGCATCGGAAAGAATCGATTCTCTGTGGCGTCCGCCGGTCGCATCCTCTCCTCTGCCGAGAGAAAGATACTTACCGAGCTGCATATCGCGTGCGCATATAGCAAGCGACGGCTCACACACAATGCTGGCGCGAAGCTTCGAAAGCTTACCCTCCGGCATTTGCTTGTGGTTACTGTAAATGAACTCACTCGTCACAAGCTCGAGCACGGCGTCTCCCAGAAACTCCAAGCGCTCATTACTCATCACGTTCGGCTTGTGGTGACTAAGTTCATTCGCAAATGAGCTGTGCGTCATCGCGGTGCGAAGCAACGTCCAATCTCGAAACGAGTAGCCGATTCGCTCCTCCAGCTCACGGAATCTTGATACTTCTCCCATAACTGCCTCCTACGATCTACGGCTGCATAATCAAACGCAGCGTCTCATACAGATCACCTATTGTATTGATATTGCCCTTTTCGAAAACAAAGTCGAGATCCACGTCGAAGGTCGCCTCAATGTCCATAACGAGCTCCGCCAAATCAACGGAATCGACACACAAATCCGAAACAAAACACGTGTCCTTCGTCAATTCTTCATCACCCAAATGCAGTGTGTGGCGAATCACTTCAATAAGCTTCTCATACATCCGATAAACCTCCTTGCTTTTGTTCCTTAGCACAATATCGTAACGTCACACCGACGTATGTCGGTGCAACGCTATGTTCTTAGCTTACGTTTTCGCTTTGACACGACTGATTGTGCTTACGCTTCCGCAGCGGGCTTCTCTGTCTGCAGATTCGCGCGAATCTTGCCTTCAATGTCCTGCTGAACGAAGGTAATGCACTGAAGAAGGGAATTCTTCACCTCCGCACTGTGCGAGTTGCCGTGCGTCTTTACAACCAAACCGTTCAAACCGATCATCGGTGCTCCGCCATACTGCGCCGTCTCAAACGACTTCAACGTCTTTTTGAGGGCCGGCTTAACAAGCAACGCACCCAACTTACTGCGAAGCGTACTGAGCATACCGCTCTTTACCTTCGAAATGAGCGCTCCGGCCACGCCTTCATAAAGCTTCAAGATGACATTGCCGACAAATGCATCGCAGACAATAACATCAGCCGCACCGTTCGGAATCTCTCTTGCCTCTACGCTTCCGATGAAGTTAATGCCCGGAAGCTCCTTGAGCATAGGGTATGTCTCCTTCACCAAAGCATTTCCCTTCTCCTCCTCCAAGCCGATGTTCACAATACCGACACGCGGATTCTTCACTCCGACAACGTGCTCCATATAGATTGAGCCCATCTGCGCATACTGCACAAGCTGCTCGGGCTTTGCATCCACACTCGCACCGCAGTCGATCAGCAAGGATACTCCCGTCGCCGTAGGAATCAACGGAGCAAGCGGGGAACGGATAACGCCGCGAATACGCTTGATAATAATCTGACCGCCTACCAAAATGGCACCGGTACTACCGGCCGAAACAAATGCCTGCGCCTCGCCGTTCTTCACAAGATTCATTGCCACAACAAGAGAAGAATCCTTCTTTGAACGAACCGCTATCATCGGAGGCTCCTCGCAGGAGATCTCCTCACGCGCATCCACTACAACAAGACGTTCCTTCGGGTACGTATATGCCTCAAGCTCCTTGTTCAGCACCTCTTCCTTACCAACCGCAAATACCTTAAGGTCTTCGCACTCACATACCGCCTCTACGGCACCCTTAATCAATTCAAAGGGAGCGTTGTCGCCACCCATGGCATCGAGAGCCACGCATACCATCTTTTGATTGCTATTCTCCATCCTAAGCTTCCTCCACTGCCTATTCGTTCTGCATACATACGATCAATTAATAAGACAAGAAAGCACAATGGGAAAATCAGATCCCATTGTGCTTCTGTTCCCTTGTTAACGTACGTTCCTGCAAATGTTCATCAGGAACTCAAGCGCCAATAATCTTTCGCCTCTATCTTTGAAATTCCTTCTCTCGAAGGACTTACATGTGCTTACTCAGCGTCTGCAGCCTCAACTACTTCTTCAGCTACTTCCTCAACCGGAGCCTCAAGTGCCTTCATGCTGATGCTGATCTTCTTGTCTTCTGCGTGGAAATCCAAGATAACAGCCTCAATCTCCTGACCGATGCTAAGAACATCAGCGGGCTTCTCAACACGCTTGTGAGAAATCTGAGAAACGTGAAGCAATGCATCTACGCCACGAGCGAGCTCTACAAATGCACCGAAGGTCGTCATACGAGCTACCTTACCGGTAACAATCGTGCCGGGTGCATAGCGAACCTCTGCATCCTGCCAAGGATTCTGATCAGCAAACTTCATGCTGAGTGCAACCTTGTCGCCCTTAATATCCTTAACGAATACGGTTACAACATCGCCTGTCTTGAACTCCTTCTTCGGGTTCTGGATACGTCCCCAAGAAATCTCGGATACGTGCAACAGACCATCTACACCGCCGATATCAACAAATACACCGAAGTCCGTTACGTTCTTAACGGTACCTTCTACTACATCACCGACCTGGAGACGTGCAAATACTGCCTCCTGAGCAGCCTTCTTCTGCTCTGCAACGAGCTGCTTGCGGCTACCGATGATTCTTCTTCTACGAGGATTGTACTCGATGATCTGGAACTCGATCTCCTGATCCTGATACTTCGTCAAATCTCTCTCAAATACATCCGATACAAGACTTGCGGGAATGAATACTCTTACTTCGTCTACCAATACATTCAAGCCACCGTCTACAACGCCGGTTACCTGTGCGGTAAGAACGGTTCCGTTCTCCATAGCGTCTGCAAGCACCTGGCTTGTACGCTCTCCCTGCAACTTCTTACGGCTGAGAAGCACCTGGCCCTCACCGTCATTCACCTTAACTACCTTAGCGGACATCGTGTCGCCCTCTTTAACGACCTCGCGAAGATCTGCTACCGGCTTGCTGGAGTATTCACTCTTCGTGATAATACCGTCAGCCTTATAACCGATGTTAAGTACCAGCTCGTCTTCTTTGACGCGGATAACTGTGCCTTCGACTACTTCTCCGTTTCGTATAGTTTTCAAAGTTCCTTCCAATAATTGTTCAAAACTCATGTCTGCCATGTTAGCATGAACCTCCTCAATAATATTTCTTGGGGTGGAAGCCCCGGCTGTAATACCTACGCAACGAAAAGATTTCAAAACGTCGAAATCCAAGTGTTCCACTGACTGCACATAGTACGTATGCTCGCACTCCTGCTTTGATATCTCGTAAAGCTTTCTGGTGTTAGAGCTATTTTGACTACCGATTACGACCATCGCGTCGCACCGGCGTGCCAAACTTCGCGCCTCTGTCTGTCTTTCCTCGGTGGCATTGCAGATAGTATTCACCACACTATCAGTTCTACTATAACCGATTTCACCGAGAATTTCAACTATCTCTTTAAACTTATTGTAGTTAAATGTCGTCTGCGCCACAACGCAGATTTCCTCGTTGCATTTTTGCGCAATTTCACGCGCTTCTTCGGGCGAATGAATGACGGTTGCACTGTCTTTGCACCATCCCACAATGCCCTGAACCTCCGGATGATCGGCATCGCCGCAGATGATAATACGGCGTCCCTCTTCACTCGCTGCGGATACGATACGATGAATCTTCTTCACAAACGGACACGTCGCATCAATCACCTTAACTCGACCGTCTGTTGCAGTCTCTCTCGCAAGCATTCGATCGTGTACGGCCTTTGCAACTCCGTGCGAACGAATCACAATCGTGCCTTCCGAAATCGTGTCCAGCTCCGACTCCTCATAAATCGCCTTCACACCACGCTGCTCAAGCGCCTGTACGACCTGTTCGTTATGAATAATCGGACCGAAGGTGTATACGGGACCTTTGTTCTCATCCGTCAGCGCATACACGGTATCAACCGCGCGTTGCACTCCGAAGCAAAATCCGGCTGTCTTCGCAACCTCTACTCGCATGCCAACCTCCAAAGTGTATCCTCTACTTCGGAAATGCTCATATCCGAGCTGTCTACCAGCACGGCATCGTCAGCCTGCTTCAGCGGTGCATGCTCACGATTCATATCACGATAATCGCGCTCGGCAATGTCCTTTGCCACCTGCTCGTAATCGGCCTCAATTCCCTTCATCGCATATTCCTTCACGCGACGGCGTGCACGCTCCTCAATCGAAGCCGTCAGATAGATCTTCACATCCGCATTCGGAAGCACATTCGTTCCGATGTCACGGCCGTCCATCACGACATTTTCCTGCTTAGCGAGCTCACGCTGAAGCTCAACCATCTTCTCGCGAACCTTAAGATTAACGGAAGATGCGCTTGCCATATTGCCGACCTCCTCGGTGCGAATCAATCCGCTGACATTCTCGCCGTTCAACAACACCTGCTGTACACCGTCCACGTACGTGAGTGTTACATTGGCATCCTCACAAGCCTCCTCGATGGCAGGCATATCGTCCGCCGCAATGCCTTTTCTGAGAAAATGCAATGCCATGGCGCGATACATCGCTCCCGTATCGACATAGATATAACCGAGTCGCTTTGCAAGCGCCTTTGCGATTGTACTCTTTCCGGCACCGGCCGGTCCGTCAATTGCTATATTTCTGGTCATCTTCTCTGTTGTGCGAAAATCCTCTCGCACACTCCTTTCCTAGAATCCGAGTTCAAATCCCTGCCGACGCCTCGCGCCGACAGAAGCCACACTGTCCTATCAAAACGGAATGCTCTTGCCGCACAGTTGGCCGGTAGACCAAGCAATCTGCAGATTGTAGCCTCCGGTAAATGCGTCCACGTCAAGCACCTCTCCCGCGAAGTAAAGGCCCTTCACCTTACGAGACTCCATCGTCGACGGATTGACCTCGTCCACGTGAACTCCGCCTTTTGTGATAACCGCCTCGTTGAAACCACCCATACCGGTAATGTGCAGAGTAAAGCCCTTTAATGCTCTGAGAAGCTGCTCTCGTTGCTCTCTCGTCAACGTTCCCGCGGTCTGCTCCTGTGACAAGCCGGCCTGCGCGATCAGCACACCGCCCATTGTCTGCGGAACCAAACAACCGATCCAATTTTTCAATTGCTTGGAGCGCCCCGCTTCTATCTCACGCAACAGTCTGGCATCCAGCTGTTCCTCGGTCAATGCGGGCTTCAAATCCAATAAAAGCTCCGAGCCGATCAGCTGATTCGACGCCTCCGCCGTTGCGGAAAGCACAACCGGACCACTCACACCGCGATGCGTAAACAGCATCTCTCCGAATTCCTCATATATCGTCTTGCCGTCCTTGCCGACAAAACGCAAACTGACATTCTTCAAAGAAAGTCCCGCAAGCTCCGCACAAAACGACTCCTTCGCATTGAGCGATACAAGCGACGGCAACAACGGCGTTACCGTATGTCCGAGTTCCTTTGCCATACGATATCCGTCGCCGGTAGAGCCGGTCGTCGGATAAGACAAGCCACCCGTAGCTACGACGACGGCATCCGCGTGCAAATGCTCTCCATTTGCCATACGCACTCCCGTCACCACGGCTTCCTGCTGCTTTTTCTTCTTCGACGTAACTGCTTCCTGCGCCTCAAGCGGCTCTGTGGAAATGCTTCGCACCTCCGAATGCAACCGCACGGTCACACCCTGTCTGCTCAGTTCCTTAGACAAGGCTCGAATGACGTCCGAGGAATGGTCCGACTCGGGAAAGACACGCCCACCGCGCTCTACCTTCGTCGGCATCGACAGACGCTCGAAGCAATCGATGACGTCGTAGTTGTTGAACTTGTTAAATGCGCTGTAGAGAAATCGTCTGTTCGTCACCACACTGTCAAGCAGCTGCTGCATGTCACAAGCATTGGTCAGATTGCAACGGCCCTTGCCGGTGATATATAGCTTCTTTCCGAGCTTCTCATTCTTTTCAAGAAGACACACCTCGTGTCCGGCCTCTGCCGCGCTCAGAGCCGCCATCATTCCGGCCGCTCCGCCGCCAATCACTATAACTCTACTCATCTTCCTTCATAACCTGTCTGTTTGCCCAGAGGTACTCAACCAGGGAAACTACCGTCAGCACGAGTGCCAACCACATGAACACCTCGCCCGCAACGTTAATAATATCAAAAAATACACCATCGTATGTGGAATCCACCGTAAACAGCATGCAAATGCACATAAACATCTGTGCAACCGTCTTGAACTTTCCGAGATAGCCTGCTGCGATTACCACACCCTTATCCGCAGCAATCTGGCGGAAGCCGCTGATGATAAACTCACGTGCAATGATGACTGCGGCGATGATTGACGACAGCTTGCCGAGCTCAATGAGCAAAATCATCGCAGTACATACAAGCACCTTGTCCGCAAGGGGGTCCATCAACTTGCCGAAGGTCGTAACGAGATGATACTTTCTCGCAAGGTAACCGTCCAAAAAGTCGGAAAAGCAAGCCACTGCAAACACTGCCAATGCAATGAAATTGTTATACGGGATGGCGTCCACCATCAACAGCACCACAAATACCGGGATCATAAATACACGAAACATCGTAATCTTATTCGGCAAATTCATATCCTTATCCTCCATCTGATTCCGCTGCTGTTTCGCAGCATTTTCCTAATCTTTATTCCTCCACCAATTCTCCGATCAAATCGTACTCATTGGCTTCGACAATGCGTACCGGGATGAGCTCGCCGGACATAATCGAAGCATCCGAGCGCACAAACACCGTTCCGTCTACCGACGGTGCATCCATATAGGTACGGCATACATATACCCCTTCTTCGGGCAAGTATCCGTCGACCATTACCTGTAGCTGACGTCCGATCTGCTCCGCCGCATGCTCCGCACTGATTGCCTGTTGCATGCGCATCACGCGGTTTCTGCGACTCTCCTTCGTCCTCTTAGGTACTTGGTCTTTCATAAGCGCCGCAGGTGTATTCTCCTCCTTCGAGTACGTAAACACTCCGAGGCGGTCAAATCTCATCTCTTCGACAAATGCGAGAAGCTCCTCAAAATCCTCCGCACTCTCGCCGGGGAAGCCGGTGATGAGTGTCGTGCGAAGTGCAATGTCGGGGATTGCTTCACGAAGCTTCTTCGTGATGGCCATCAGCTCTTCCTTCGTCGTACGTCTGCCCATTCGCTTCAGAACCGAATCCACTCCGTGCTGAATCGGCATGTCAAGGTAGTGACAAATCTTCGGTTGCTCCTTCATCACCTCAATCAAGGCATCGTCGATTTCCTCCGGGTAGCAATACAGCAGACGAATCCATTGCAGCTCCTCAATTTCGCAAAGCTGTCTTAACAGCTCATGCAAGCGCTTCTCTCCGTACAAATCGACTCCGTACAGCGTCGTCTCCTGCGCTACCAAAATCAATTCCTTCGTACCCTGTGCCGCCAAAGCCTTTGCCTCGGCAACCAATCTCTCAATCGGATACGAGCGATAGCTTCCTCGAAGCTTGGGAATGATGCAATAGGTACAGCATTTGTCACAGCCCTCGGCAATCTTAAGGTAAGACACGTAGGCCGAAGTTCCCGTTGCTCGCTTCGTATTCGGCATAGGCAGATAGTCCAGCGGCTTCTTCTCCGCATACAAGCCCTCTGCCGAAATGGCTGCAACGATGTCCTCGTAAGCCGAGGTGCCGAGTATTCCGTCCACCTCCGGAATCTGCTCTTGAATCTCCTCATAATAACGCTCTGCCAAGCAGCCGGTGACAATCAGTCTTCTGAGCTTACCGGTCTCCTTCAGCTTAGCCATCATCAGAATCGTCTCAATGCTCTCTTCCTTGGCGTCGTGTATGAAGCAGCAGGTGTTCACGACAATCGCTTCCGCCTCCTGCTCGTCATCGACAAGCAAATGCCCCGCATCGCGAAGAAGTCCGAGCATCACTTCGCTGTCCACAAGGTTCTTATCGCATCCAAGCGAAATCAGACATACCTTCATCTAGCGTACACTCTCCACACAGTTATTCATAAGCATTGCAATCGTCATCGGACCGACACCGCCGGGTACAGGGGTAATTGCGCTGCAAAGCGGTGCCACCTCATCGTAAGCCACATCGCCGCACAGCTTGCCGTCCTCCATACGATGGATTCCGACGTCGATGACAACAGCGCCTTCCTTCACATACTCCTTTGTAATGAACTTCGGCTTTCCGATTGCCACAACCAAAATGTCCGCACGTCTCGTTACCTCTGCAAGGTCCTTCGTACGAGAATGGCAAATGGTCACCGTTCCGTTCTCGCGAAGCAGCATAGCAGCCATCGGCTTACCTACAATATTGCTTCTTCCGATTACTACGCACTCCTTGCCGCTGATCTCAACGCCGGTACGCTTCAAAAGCTGGATAACTCCGGCCGGAGTACAGGACTCGAAGCAACGCTGTCCGATATTCAAGCGTCCTACATTTACAGGATGAAAACCGTCTACGTCCTTATCGGGATCGATAGCGAGCAACACCTTGTCCTCATTAATGTGTCTCGGAAGCGGGAGCTGTACGAGAATGCCGTTCACGTCCGTACGAGCATTCAGCTCCTGAACCAATGCAAGCAATTCCTCCTCGGTTGTCTCCTCCGGGAGCTCATATGCAAGCGAGCGAACACCAATGTACTCGCAAGCCTTCTTCTTGTTCGAAACATAGACCGTAGACGCCTTGTCACAGCCCACCTGTATTACAGCGAGCGTAATCTCAATGCCCTGCTCCTTATAGGCAGAAACCTTTTCTTTAAGCTCATCCTTAATCTCTGCGGAAATCTTCTTACCATCAATAATCGTCATCTTTTTGTTCTCCTTTTGTTCTTTGCAAC
Source organism: Lachnospiraceae bacterium (assembly GCA_045645665.1). Classification (GTDB taxonomy): domain Bacteria; phylum Bacillota; class Clostridia; order Lachnospirales; family Lachnospiraceae; genus ISDg. Next base: position 17,091 of record JAZRJF010000062.1, read on the forward strand.
AGTCGCTTTTGTCGCCCATTTTACACGACAGGGCAGACTACCGCATATACGGTTTCATTATACTTCATCTCGTGCGGAAATACAAGAACTCATTGCCCACAGTTCGAAAAAAGAGGCCGCCATACCGGCAGCCTCTCGAATCCATAAGCTAGCTATGCTTTATCTGCTTATTGTTTATTAATTCATGCTTTATCAGCTTACGCCAAGCAGCAGGTATACCATCAAAATCAGCAAGCCGATACAAAATGCCAGCAAGCCGTACGAAAGACTTCGGGACACAAGCTGAAGCGACTCGCTCAGCTCCTCGCGCACCAGATTGGTGGCGTGAACAAAATCCTTCTCTCTGGGGTTTCGTCTCCAGACGGTAGCATTCAATGCGGCCGTTCCCGCATTTAGCACGTGACCGATGCCATTGCAGATAACCTCTGCCGTGGAAGTCGTCTTCTCTCGGTAAACCGGCTTGAGGAATATCTTTTGAAGCAAATTCGTAAGACCCTCCGTGATGCTGTCGAGAATACGCGCTCCGAGTGTGCCGAAGAAGATCGCTCCCTTCAGCCACGTCACTACGTTCAAGAACACCTCTACCGCTCCGGCGATTACCGTGCCGAGGAACGGGAAAAATTCAAGTACAAGCGGACGATACAGACTCTTTTCGAGGTCCAAGACCTCCGGCCAACGATTCACATAGACAATGCCCTGTGACGTCTTCTTTCGAATTGCCGGACGAACCAAAAAGGCGTACAAGACCGCACCGACCGACAGCGAAATAACTGCCCCCTTCAAGCATTCCCAGGAGAACAGTGCGATGTGCTCGCTCTCGCCGTGACAATGCGCAATGACCTCTGCGTGCTTTGCAATCGGAAACATCGTAAGCTCCGGCAACGCACCGAGCACTAAAATCAACACCGCCGGAATCGTTATCGAAAGCTTGCCCGCAAGACTGAGATAGCCTTTTTCCTTCGTCGCGCGCTGATGCGCCAGCACCTCCTTTGAGGGCTCACTGACAAACAAAACGAAGAACAGCTTCAGCATATACGCTACCGTGCATCCGCCTGCGAAAAGGAACAATAGCTCGATTCCCTTATACATGCCGAGTCCCGTCTCATGGTAGCATTCCAGGATTGCCTCGTGCAGCATGGATTTGGACACATAGCCTGAGAATAGCGGCACACCGCCGATGCCGAAAGCACCGAGCAGGTAGCATACCAAAAACCAAGGCTTATTCCGGCCGAAGCCACGTATTACGTTAAAATCTCTGGACTCGAGATTCATCACTACCACTCCGGCAAGCAAGAACAATACGAGCTTGAACAACGAGTGGTTGGTCATATGAAGGATGGCGCCGTGAACAGCAAGAGCATTTTCATGCTCGAGAATTCCGAGTGCACCGAGACCTACAAGGATGAAGCCGATTTGCGATACCGAGGAGCAAGCAAGCGTCTGTTTCATGTCAATCGAAAACAGTGCCACTGCCGCTCCGATGAGCATCGTCAGCGTACCGAGTATCATAATCAAATTGCCCCACGCTCTGTCGCCGAGGAACAGCTGACCGGAAAGCAAGAACACACCGAGCACACCGGCCTTAGTCAGGATTCCGGAAAGCAGCGCGGATGCCGGCGCCGGAGCAACCGGATGCGCCTTCGGAAGCCAAATGTGCAACGGAAATGCACCGGCCTTTGCGCCGAAGCCGAACAAAAGACAGCCGCCCGCAACGTACAAAAGCGTCTTATCTTCCACAAGCGTTGCCGCCTCGGAAAGAGCCGCAAGCTCGAGCGTTCCCGTCAAATGCTGTAGTAAAAACAGTCCCATCAGCATCACAAGTCCGCCGATGACAGCGACCGCCAGATATGTCTTCGAGGCTTCGATGGCCGCCTCCGTCTCTTCTTCTGCTACCCACACATACGATGCCACGGACATCACTTCAAAAAACAAAAACAGTGCATACAAATCCGCCGCTGCGAACACACCAAGCGTTGCTCCAAGCGTCAAAAGCACAAAGAAATAATATCGTCCGACCTTTTTCTTGTGCTTGCAATAACCGATCGAGAATACGCCACTGGCAAGCCATGCAAAAGAAGCCAGCATGCAATACAACGCGCGGAAGCCGTCAATACGGAAGCTCAGCTCGCTGTAGCAAAGGTTCAGGTGAAGCGTGTCGCTCTCGCCCGACCAAGCCGGTATCGCACAAAGCATCGCAGCCGCAAAGGTAGCCGCAAGCACCGCCAGATAGGATATCTCGTACGCCCTGCGTCCCTGCTTCTCCCCGACACGACGTGTCGTAAGCCATCCCGCAAGCATACAAAGAGCGCTTCCGACAATGGGAATCAGCAACATCAATACGATTGAATTTTTACCGATCATACTAGAAGCTCCTCTCAAAAAATACCTGTCGCAATTCTTTCGAACACGGAAATCAACACTTCGGAATAAAAGGAAAACACAACAATCAATCCGCAAAGCAACAGCAGCGGAATTCTCATATATGTACCGGGCACAGCAAGCTCCTCAACCGACTTCGGATCAAAGCCCTCGCGAGGCCACCATGCACGTACCACCACCTGCAAAATATATACCGCGGTAAGAAGCGCCGAAAGAATCAACGCACCGATACCGATCCATGCCATAACCGAGCCCTCTTCCACAGCCGCTACGGCAATGTACCATTTGCTCACAAAGCCCACAAGCGGCGGAACTCCGATTAGCGCCAAGCCGGCCAAGGTAAATGCCGTGAATACGAGCGGCATTCTTCTTCCGAGGCCATCCATCTCCCACAGATACCGTCTGCCCGTCTTAATCATCACGGCACCGATACAGTAAAAGAGCGTAATCTTCATCAGTCCGTGGAAGATCATATGGACCATACCGCCTATCATACCGGCCGGTGTCATAAGCGCCGCAGCAAAGACGATGTAAGACAGATTACTCACCGTCGAATACGCGAGTCTTCTCTTGCAATGCAGCTCTTTCAGCGCCTTTGCCGAACCGAATACAATCGTAAAGGCCGCGAATCCCAATATGACATATTGTGCCCAGCTTCCTCGGAGAAAATCCGTTCCGTACGAATAATACGTCACGCGAATGATTGCAAAGGCACCTGCCTTTACGACCGCCACCGCATGAAGCAACGCCGTCACGGGAGTCGGGGCAACCGATGCACTCGGCAGCCAGCCATGGAACGGAAAGATTGCCGCCTTCACGCCGAAGCCCAGTACCATCAGCACATATACGGCCAAAAGAAGCGTCTCCCTTTGCGCCATCGCATCCGCACTCAACACGCCGCCATATACGAAATCCTGCGTCGTACCAAACGTCAGAATGCTGATAAAGCCGATAAAGGCAAATGCTGCACCACCGATAGAATACTTTATGTATTTTCTCGTCGCAACGATTGACTTTCGGTCCAGCTCATGCATAACAAGCGGAACCGTAACGAGCGTCAGCATCTCATAGAACATGTATAGCGTCATCAGATTGGCGGAAAACGAAATGCCAAGCGTAATACCGTAGGTCATCGTATAAAAGGCAAAGAACACATTTTCCTTTCCGACCTTGCGCATATACTCAAAGGCGTACAACGCAGCCAGTGGCCACAATACCGACACCAATCCGGCAAATACGCAGGCGAAGCCGTCCATATGGAATTTTACCGCCAAATCGCCGGCCATGTTCAGCACCATTGCGTCGCCTTGCGGTCGAAACCAAAGCAGCAGCCACACCATAATCGACGTCAACAAAGTGCTGACAAATACATAAATCTCTCGATTTCTATGCACGCGGATGTGCTTCAGGCCCAATATCGCGCCCATCACAATCGGGAACAAAATCGGAGCCAATAACCAATACGCACTCATAAACTCACCTCTTCTATCCCATCAAGGGACAAAGCTCATTCTCACTTTCAGTACAATCCACCAAGCAGCTCGGCGAAAATGCCCCACTCGTCCACCGGAAGAATTCCGAGCAGAACCGCAAGCACTGCCAAGATGACCAACGGAACCAGCATCCACAGGCTCGGATCCTTTGCATTCGGATTCGGGTTCGGGGCCTCGTCCTCTTCCTCCTTTTTCGCAAGGAAAAACGCATCTGCCGTAATCGTCATAAGATAGCCTGCCGTAAGCAACGCACTGATAAGCAGCATCACCGGCACAAAGTACTGATAACCGCTGATACCCGAAGCAAGTGCACCGGTTGCAAGCTTCCATTTGCTCACGAAGGCACTGCACGGCGGAATTCCGACAAGCGCCAACCCACCGAGCGTAAAGCACCACATCGTAATCGGCATACGCTTACCGATTCCGCGGTACTCTCCCACTGTGTGGTGACCGGTCGTATAAATCATCGAACCGGCGCAAAGGAACAACAGGTTCTTAATCACCGAATGGAACAGGATGTGCAACATCGCGCCGCAGATAGCAACCGGATGAAGCAAATATAAACCAACCAGCGCATAGGATGTCTGACTCACCGTAGAGTAAGCCAGTCTCTTCTTCAAAAGCTTTTCCTTATACGCCAACATAGAGCCGAGGAAAATGGTCAGCACACTCAAAGCAAGCAACGCCGTCTGTACCCACGTTCCACGCAGGAAATCCGCGCCGACCGAGTAAAATACGACACGCAATACGAACAAAATGCCCATCTTCGTAATGTTACCGGACAACAACGCCGAAGCGGGTGCCGGAGCCACCGGATGTGCTTTCGGAAGCCAACCGTGAAGCGGGAACATACCGACCTTCGAACCGAGGCCGACGAGCATCAAAAATACGGCTACGAGAAGCGCGGTACGATTTTCCGTAGCGAGCGCACTATCCAAAAAGCCACCGGAAACGTATGCGAGACGACCGCCCGCAGCTGTCGATGCCGCACTGTTCTGATAGATAAAGAAAATACCGATCAAGCCGAGAAATGCACCGCCGATGGAATAAAACAAGTACGTAAAGCCGGCCGAGATCGCCTCCTTCGTACGCTCATGAAGCACAAGCGGGAAGGTCGCCAGCGTCATCATCTCATAGAACAGATACGTCGTCATCATGTTGCCGGAAAAACAAATTCCGAGCAAAGCGGCGAGAGACAAAAGCGAGAAGCAGCTGTAGCGTGTCTCCTCCTTTTGATGGTTCATGTACTCAAACGAGAACATCGTCGAGAGCACCCACATTCCCGCCGTCAGAATGGCAAAAAATCTCGCCATACTGTCTACGCGAAAATATATCGGCATCTCCGGAAGAAAGCGAAGCATTACAAGCTCACTATCCGCTCCCGCTGCGACAATACCGGTAAGTAACGCCGTCAAAAGCACGGTTCCGCCGGTAATCTGTCGAAGCAATCTTCGATTATCCTTTGATTTAACGCACCAAAGAGCTATTACTCCAAGCAAGGGTAACAGTATCGGTGCCGCAATCATCCAATTCGTATTCAAAGCGACTCCTTCTGCGTAAAACGCAATGTATTATAGTCCAAACATTATGAGAACAACCGCAGTCCCTTGCTCAACCACTGAAAGATCGGGTGACTGCTCATGCCAAGTAACAAATTAATCACGGTAAACAGCACGAGTGCGATGCTCATCGACAACGCCGTATGATATCCCTTGACCTTGTACTGCTCATTTTGCGGGGTGTAGATGCTGACAACCTGACGTAGGAAGTACATCGCATTCAACACCGTACTGATTGCCAGTGCAATCAAGATAATAACCATCTTCACGGACGTAGCATTCATCGCCGCCTCGGCAAAATACACCTTCGACGTAAAGCCGGCAAACAACGGAATTCCGACCATGGAAAATGCTCCGACCGTAAAGGCCATACCCGCTATCGCATTTCGATAGCCCGACCCACGCAAATCGGAATAATACGTGCTTCCCGCGGAAACCTCCGATAAGCCGGTTGCCGATACGAACAGCAGTGATTTTCCGGCCGCATGCGCGAGAATGTGAAATACCGATGCGATGATTCCCGCTTCGGTGCCGATACCGAAGCCCATATAGATGTAACCAACCTGAGCGACTGATGAAAATGCAATCATACGGCTGACATCCGGCTGCTGTATTGCGCTGATGGAACCGAAGATCATTCCCGCGATACCGAAGATAAACAGTACATCGTCTACCTTCGTAATCTGGATGATATCCATACCGATTACGCGATAGAAGAACTTAATCAACAAGAAGATATAGCCCTTCGACACAAGGCTCGACAGGATGGCACTCGAAGCACAGGTGGAATAGCCGTAAGCATCCGGCAACCACGAGTGAAACGGAAACAGTGCGGATTTGATGGCGATACCGACGCAGAACAAACCTACCGCAACGGTCAGCGGACCGACGTACGTCTTCTCTGCAACGATAGTAACGATTACGCGGTGCATGTCTTCCATCAACAGATGACCGGTAATGCCGTACAGCATCGAAATGGACATCAGTACAAGACCCGAGCCGAGGAGCGACATAATCATATACTTGACCGCCGCCAAAACATTTCGTCCCCAACCGCGAATCATTATCAAGCCACAAGCCGAGATTGTGTTAATCTCGATGAATACGTACGCGGTAAACAGGTCATTTGTATAAACCAGTGCCAGAAGCGAGCTGAGCAACAGATTTATCATGATATAGTACAGGTTCTGCTTCTTCTCTTCTACGTCTCGCTCCGTGTGGCGAAGTCCGCCGAGCAGCGATAGCAACATGATCAAGCAGAAGAAAAATGCGATAAAGGTCTCAAGCACACCCACACGAATCTCGTTGCCGAACGGGGCCGGAAATGCTCCCATCTGATAGACAAACGGGGCATCCAAGGACAGCGTGTACAAGAACACCGCGCCGGAAAGCAAGCACGAAAGCGTCACTACCGCGAAGCTGATTCGTTTGGCCGCCTTTGCTCCGAGACAGGAGCTGATCGGGCCGGACACCATCGGAAGCAGGATGCTGAAGAACGGGAAGTTACGTAGAAAATCCATCATTCAATATGCTCCTTTCTTACCAACAGTGCGATTCGGTCGATATCCAGCGTGTGGTAGCGCTTATAAAGACGAATCGTAAGCGCAAGCATCAGCGCCGTTACACTGACCGACACAACAATACCGGTGAGCACCAGACCGCTGGGAATCGGATTTATGTAACGCTCTGCATCCGTCACACCATCTGTGACAATCGGAGCGGTTCTTCCCGCTATATAACCCATGGAGGCCAAAAACAGATACACTGCCGTGTCCATGATATTCAGACCGATGATCTTCTTAATCAGATTTTTCTGCAACAGTAGATTGCAAAATCCGATACCGAACAGAATCATCGCAACAACGCTCAGATAATTATCCCAAAGCTGCTGTAGCATATCAAAAGCCTCCTTTTCGGAAATATGCATAAAATGCGTACATCGTACACGCCACTTCCAAGCCGACCAGGATATTAATCGGCAGAATCAGACCCGCACTGATAATGTTGCCCGGAATTCCGAGCGGAACGATGGAAGCGATTCCGTTCGCTCCCGTAAACAAATAATACGTAATAATCAACGCATACAAACACAACGAACCGACCTTAATGATCTCGTACACATGCTTGTTGAAAAATCGCTGCGTCTTTACAAAGCCAAATGCCGCGCTGTGCAAAATGAGTCCCGCACCCATAATGGCTCCGCCGGAGAAACCGCCTCCCGGCGAAAGATGACCATTTAACAAGATATAAAAACCGAACAAAAAGATAAGCGGAACGACAACGCGGGCAACGGTCTGCAGGATGATGTCCTTCTTCGGCTCATACGTACGATCCGTATCCATCTGAAGCTCGTCATTTCCCTTGTCGTCGCGCTTCAGCATCAAAAGGATCATAACCGTGCAAGTAGCAATGAACAACACATTTGTCTCACCGAAGGTATCGAAAGCACGATACTGCAAAATCATACCGGTTACCAGGTTCACGGAACCGGTCTCCTCCTGTCCCTTCTCGAGATATCTGTCCATCACCTCATTGTTCATAGCCGTATCCTCCGAGCCGAAGGTCGGCATCGAAGCTACGTTATAGATCAACAGCGTCACAATCAACACGCCCAACACACCTGCGAGCACCTGATAAATCTTTCGAAACCATCGAAAGCCCGACATCTCGGCAAAGCGCTTCGCATCCTCGTGCGGGTCTCGGTCCTTAATGACCATAAAATGACCGTGACCGTCCGTAATATCCTCTTCCGATGCCTCTACTCGTGCGGCGTAATCCTCTTCGGGCTTTTCCGCACTCTCTCCGTCCATGAACCTCCAAAAGCGGTAGCTGAAGGAGCTATTGTAATTCTTCCGAATCTTGCTCATGCTCTTCCTCCTCTACCTCTAGCGAATTGATCTTACGAAGCGTAATGAAGAACAGCACGCTTGTAACACCGGCGCCAACCGCAGCCTCTGTAATGGCAAGGTCGGGCGACTCAAGAAATATCCAAATGACCGACATTGCCAAACTATACGACATAAAGATGACAATCGACACAAGGAGATTCTTCGTATAGCTTACGCTGACTGCACAGACAATCAGAAACAGTGCCAGCAACAATAAGATAGCCTTTGTCATAGCTGCTCCTCCTCTGCAATCGCGTCTTCGATTTCCTTGGAAATCTCGCATTCGTCCTTAATGTGCGGGTTGATTGTCAGCTCCAGTCGTGCAAGCAAATGACTGGATACCGGACTCGCAAACCACAAAAAACCGATAATCAATACGAGCTTCGCAGCCTCAAAGGAAACTCCCCAAAGCACGATCAGTCCCGTCAGTACCAAAAGCATCGCAAATGTATCGCAAAGCGCCGCCGCATGCATACGATTCAGCACAAAGTGAAACTTGTGAATTCCGTATGCGGCAATTGCAGCTACGCACGCTCCCGCAAGCAAAAAGATAGCGGCAATCACAAACTGAACCCAAGCCATTACTCCGCCTCCTTTTCTTTTTCCTTCTCATGCATATGCTCACGATGCACACCGGTATATACCTTCGTCAGTACCACTACCGCTATGAAGCTGATCATCGCATAGATCAACGCTACGTCGAGCAAATAGCTCTCCTTAAGCCAGAAGGAAAGAATACAAATGATCAATATCGTCAACGTACCGAGCATGTTGATTGCAACAATACGGTCCGTAATTTCCGGTCCCTTGATTGCGCGAGCAAGGCAAAAGAACATAATGAGAATCAGTATAATGATAATCGAACCGAACAAAAGATTATACGCCTGTTCCATAGTTATCCTACCTGCCCTTTCCGCTCATTTTCCAATAGCTTTGCTTCCATCTCACTGCTGTCGATGTCCACCAGAAAGTCTTTATCAAGACCGTGTACTAAGTAACGATTATCCTCAAGCTCTACCGTAATCGTTCCCGGCGTCAAGGTGATGGAATTCGCAAGCACGACGCGATCCAGATCCTTCTTAAGGTCCGTTCGAAACTCTACCAAAGCCGGCTCCACCTCGTATTTTGACGAAAGAATAAATCGCATAACCGCCAAGCTGGACTTCACGATTTCGCACAGCAACAAAAAGACGTAGCGGATAGCAAAGCCCACCTGTCCGTAAAAGCGCAATTCCTTCTTCGGACTAAATCGCATATAACAACAAAAAAATATGTAGACGGGTATGGCAATCACCAAACCCACAATCGCAACCTCCCAGGTCAACCTTCCATTGAGTACAATCCACAAGAGAAAAAACAGCAGTAACATATCCAACCCTCCGGGTATATTTCCACGCATTTGACATCAAGTCGCAATACACGTGCACAAAAATGCAAAATCAAAGTCATTGTAGCACTTTACTTTACGGAAGTCAATGCCACTACGCCTTCCCAAGGTAACTTCTCATACTCTTTATCGCCGCTTTCTCGAGCCTCGAAACCTGCGCCTGCGAGATGTGAATTTCCTTTGCCACCTCCATCTGCGTCTTGCCTTGATAGAACCTCATATCGATGATAGAATGCTCCCGTTCCGGCAATCTTTTGAGTGCATCCTGAAGGGCCAATTCTTCTACCCAGCACTCCTCTTGATCCTTTTGATCGGACACCTGGTCCATAATATACAGCGTATCTCCACCCTCGCTGTACACAGGCTCAAACAAAGACACCGGTGTCTGGATAGCATCCAAAGCATTTACAACGTCTTCTACCGGCAGTCCGACCGCTTTCGCCACTTCCTCTATCGTCGGCTCGGAGGAGTGTTCTTTCCGCAACAATTCTCTTGCATAGATCGCCTTATACGCAATGTCGCGTAACGAACGGGATACACGTATAGCGTTGTTGTCACGAAGGAAGCGTCGTATTTCACCCAGTATCATCGGAACCGCATAGGTCGAAAATCGAACCCCCAGATTAATATCAAAGTTATCGATTGCTTTCATAAGTCCGATACAGCCGATCTGAAACAAATCGTCCACATTTTCATTGCTCGAGGAAAATCGCTGAACAAGGCTCAGCACCAGACGCAAATTGCCGTAGATATACTGCTCTCTCGCCTTCTTGTCCCCTTCTTTCACCTTACTCAGCAGTACCTCTTTTTCCTCCTCCGTAAGCAACGGAAGCTTACTTGTATTAACCCCGCATATTTCGACCTTGTAGAGTGACATAAAAAAAGAACCCTCCAGCTACATTGATACTGTAAGGATTCTCACTTTGAAGATACTTTATACCGCTTCTCATCCCCGAAAACACAAAAAAGGCGATGCCTAAGCATCGCCCTTTGAGTAATCAAAATGTTGATTAAGCGTTAGCCTTCTTAGAAGCTACAACTGCAACGAATGCAAGAGCTGCAACACCAGCAAGAAGAGCAACATTCATCATGTCACCGGTCTGTGCGGAGTCATCACCCTCAGCGCCGCCTTCTTCTACTACAACGCTCTTCAAGGTAACGGTAACAGGCGTGAAACCATTGTACATGTTAACGTTTACATCGCCGGTAGCAGCAGCCTTAACTGCGCTAGCATCGAACGTGAACGTAACTCTGTCACCTGCAGCGGGAGTAGCCTCAAGAGTGCACTCATAACCGCTAGCAACAGACCAGCTACCATCGAGGCAAAGGCCACCAACGCCCCAACCAGCAGCTACATCTGCGTTGGATCCGTCGAACTCAGCAACGATCTCAAGGGTATCACCCTCAACAACTGCGGAAAGATCGATTGTACCATTGGAACCCTCAAGCAATACGGTATCAGCAGCAGCCGTACCAAGTACCATAGTTGCAGCAAGAACTACAACGAGTACCAAAGAAAACAACTTCTTCATATTAATTTACCTCCGTAAATATGTATTGTGAATTCACCACGTGGTTATTATATCAAATATCACTATAATGTTCTATCGTCAAAATGCACAATTTGAGCCATATGTATTTGTCGTTTTTGCCAGTATTGACGTATCGCATATCTATCGATGTATCGTAATTCACCTCAAGGCACCTTAAAGGCACAAAAAAGGCGATGCCGAAGCATCGCCTTTAGAGTAATCAAAATGTTGATTAAGCGTTAGCCTTCTTGGAAGCTACAACTGCAACGAATGCAAGAGCTGCAACACCTGCAAGAAGAGCAACATTCATCATGTCGCCGGTCTGTGCGGAGTCATCACCCTCAGCGCCGCCTTCTTCTTCTACTACAGCGTTCTTCAAGGTAAGAGAAGAAATAACAAAGCCGTTATAGAAGTTAGCAATCAGATTTGCAGGATCGCTTGCAGCATTCTTCATCTCCATAGCATCATAAGTAAAGGTAAGCTTGTCGCCAACAGCAGGGGTTGCCTCAAGCAAGATCTCGTACTGCTGACCTTCTACATTCCAGTCGCCATCAAGATCAATACCACCGATGCCCCAGCCGATATCAGCCGTTGCTTCAGTACACTCGATAACAAGTACAAGCGTATCTCCTTCAACTGCATCAGCAAGAGAGAACTGATTGTACTCAGTGAGCGTCAATTCGGTATCAGCAGCAGCCGTACCAAGTACCATAGTTGCAGCAAGAACTACAACAAGCAACAAAGAAAAAAGCTTCTTCATAATAATCTGCCTCCATAAATATGTTTTGTGAATTCACCACGTGATAATTATACCAAATTTCAACCCTTTGTTCTATTGTCAAAGTGCACAATATGTGGCATCTACATTTGTAGAATATGCTGTTTTTTATCTTAGCATACACACCTCATGCAACATCTCTTTACTCCAACAATGCCATCTCTTTTTTGAGCTGCTTGATGATCTTCTTCTCAAGTCGTGAAATGTACGATTGCGAGATTCCGAGAATGTCTGCGACCTCCTTTTGCGTCTTCTCTTCTCCCCTTTCGGTTCCGAGTCCGTAGCGTAGACTGATAATCAGCTTTTCGCGGTCCGAAAGCTTTTTTAACGCTTTTTTCAGAAGCATCAGATCGACCGCATCCTCCATCGGCTTTAGGATACCGTCCTCTTCCGTTCCGAGCACGTCGGACAAAAGAAGCTCATTTCCGTCCCAATCCACGTTGAGCGGCTCGTCGATGGACACCTCCACGCGGAGCTTATTTGTGCGACGTAGGTACATCAGTATTTCATTTTCTATGCACCGCGACGCGTACGTCGCCAGCTTGATGTTCTTATCGGTCTGATACGTGTTAATCGCCTTCATCAAACCGATCGTCCCGATGGAAATCAGGTCTTCGACTCCGATTCCGGTGTTGTCAAAGCGCTTGGCAATATACACAACAAGCCGCAGATTGTGCTCAACCAGGTGATTTCTCGCCTGCTTCCGATCCTCCGTTGCGAGCTTTGCCGTCCACTCCAGTTCCTCTTGCGGAGTCAGCGGCGCCGGTAGCACATCCGTCCCCCCTATGTAATACAGCTCACTCGCGTCACACTCGAAAAAGTACCGCATGCTTCCCCGAAACATTGCAATACAACGTCTCCAAAAATACGACATTTTCCCACCTCTGATTCATATTCGCCCGCCGCGACGGGCAACTCTCTCTGTATCATAACGCAAATGCCGCGCACAACATGTCATATCCTCGTGTCGAAGAAAAAATTTGTTTTGGGCCGTCCTCACTCCCACTGCTCCGGCAACAGCATATCGTACCCCTTGCAAAATGCTCCTCGCCCCCGCGCAACCGACACGCCGTATAGGATGTCCGATGGTTCGGTACGGATTTCAAGGCGTTCTACGCGGATGCAGGGCATCGTGCCGACAGCACCATTTGCACTAAAATAAGCAACGAGGAACTCATCAGAAGAATCAGCTCGAAGTTGGTCATACAGCTCCTCTCGAAGCACGCAAACGCGCTCCTTTTTCGGGCCTCTCAAGAGATTTCCGGTGTCGACAAAGGCTTGAACTTCTAAGACTGTCTCGTCACACACAATGCGTACCGTGCGACGGTTTCCGGCTGCATTTCGTTTTCGTAACTTCGGTAATATACACAGCACTAAGCTTGACAAAACAAGCGCCAAAAGCCCGCCGGCATAAGTATGTGTAAGCTCCGGCAGCAGTAGCTGAATGCCGCTCACGAGGCAACCTAACAGCACATTTGCCAAGAAAAATGTAAGTAGATTTCTCCCTAGAAACCTAAGCCGTTCAAGGCAAGTGCGAGCCTTCAAAACACCGCAGAATCGGATGCACTGGTATGTGATATGTAGCACCGGGTACAGGACCAACAGCATGACACGGGAAGATGTGTCTGCCAGTCCTCCTCCGCATAGTAGCATACAAAAGCCACACACAAAGATGAGTCCTCCTACGGCGGCCGCCAACACGTCACAGCGCCGTCCCTTCCTTCGTCCATACCAGCCTTCACAGAAACGCATGCAAGCATAGATGCTTATCGCAGTGGTAAGAAAAAGTCGATCGACGTATACGACCATAGTACCTCCCGAATATCCCATCCTATCATCGTGGTCACTGCGACATCACACAGTGCGCATCACCACTATCACATTTTCGAAAAACAAAAAGGACAATGCATCACTGCATTGTCCTTAGTAGCTCGTATCGCTTACTGGGGAACCAACGGACCCCAATCCAAATTATCGTTCGGTGCCTTGCCGCCACCCGTAAGTCCGTCGTCCGGCTTCGGAGTCGGAGTTGCACTCGGCTTCGACGTCGGCGCCTGCGGATTGTCACTCGGTGCCTCGGTCGGTGCCAAGGTAGGCGTGTTTGTCGGTGCCTTTGTCGGTCCGAAGATATCGTCAAATTCATCTGCCGGCGGCGAAGTAGGCGTAGGCGCCTTCGTCACCTTATTGGTCGGCTCATTCGGCTTCACGGTAGGAGTCGTCTCCTCACCGGAATCACCACCTTCCGGATTTTCTCCATCCGGACCAAACGGCAAATCATCAAAATCAATGACATTGTCAGGGTCGTCATCTAACTGCAGACCACCGGTCGGGGTCGGCGTAGCAACCTCGCCCTGCGACGGGGTCGGCGACGGCTTCTTTTTGTCATCATTTCCGTTGCATGCCACCAACAAAAGTAGCGAAAGCAACGTTATAAGCAAAATGATTTTCTTCATTCTTTTCCTCCGTAATAATGTGGCAGACACAAGGTCTGCCACATGAAAGCACTAAAGATTAATACCAGATAAGATCGTCGAAGTCTTCAGGTTCATCATAAATCTCCCATGGATTTAAGCTTGTCGTAATAACGTCCTCAACCGGGAATTCGACGATTTCTATTTCAGGACTCAAATATTCAGTCTTCATAAAATGCGCCTCCATTCCCAATTATTTTCCCATTATCATCTGGCACGTGAGATCAATGTTTTCAGGAACATTCATTATCGTAATGGCCAAATAATAATGTCCTTCACCTGCATACAAACGTGTACCTATCGTTCGAACCTCATCGTATACTCGATTATACTTCGAACTCGGATTGCCCTTTCCGGACAAAACCGCCTTCTTTCCGTCCGATCTCGTAAGGTGATATTCCACCCAACTATTCTGCTTAGCCTGTTCCTTCGTAATCAGCTGAACAAATCGGATGTTATACGTTCCGATCTCTTCTTCCTCTCCTCTGACAACCGGAGTCGTCTGTTCGTAGATTACATTCTCTTTCAAAGGCTTCAGTTCTGCACGAATCTCATGAATGATATACTTTACAGGCTCTTCATTCTCTTCCGTGTCGACGTCCTCGTCGTATGCGTTAACCCAACATTCATTGTTGTTGCCCATTGCCTTCAACAAGTCATCAACATTGAATATCTGCATCTCGTAATCGAAGTAACCACCGGAGGAATAGAACTGCGTATCATCGTATTTCACAGGCTCTTGGCCATTCGTTCCTTGACCTGACATAAGGGATGCAATCTCTTTACCAACCGGTCTATACGTGTTCGGATTCTTTGACTTAATAACTACCTGAATTCTCGAATACATCTCAAGCTGAGCACGAGTAAAGCAGTAATCGTCTTCTGTCTCGGGAACAATCTGTTCACCAATCGGTTCGTAGGTATCTTTCGTATGGCTATCATACGGACGAGAACCAACACCCTTAACGCTGGTAATGGCACCATTATTCGTGTTATAAACGTTCAGCGTAATCGCGTAGTCATTATTATACCCATTAGCCGCTTCAAAGATATCGTCAACGCTAAATCGGAATGTCTGACTCGTGCTTGTCGCGTTGAAGAGGAATCCGGTAGTTGATGTCCATTCGTTATCCGGATCCAGACAAAGTCCTCCGATCTGGCCTGTCGGACTAATATTCTGAATGGTAATATCAATATACTCGTAAGGTCCGATCATGTCCATGAGGAGCTTGCCGTTACCTTCGTATCCACCCCAAAGCTCCGTCGGAGTCGGTGTAGGTCCTGCCGGCTTATTCGTAGGGGTCGGGGTCGGATTAGAGGGCGAGCCACCCTTATAACCGTTAACCTCTTTCAGTGTATACTCACTGGTACCCTCATAGAAATTAAAAATATTAACGAAAACCGATTCATTAGTATTCATCTTCGCCAAAATGTCCGAAACATTAAATACTACTTTCGGGTTAGTTTCATTCGTTCCAGCAACTAACGTAAACGGTTCTACCGTGGTATAGTTGTTGTAGTCATTACTTGCTGTACCGATACACAATGCACCTGCTTCGCCGCCTTGTGTCGTAGCATTTGCAGTACGCTTTTGCAATACAATCTCTAATGTATCGTATTTC
>JAZRJF010000063.1:0-7979 GCA_045645665.1 Lachnospiraceae bacterium
GCATCATGCAACGTATTCACGGTCTGTCGATACAGCTCACATTGCAGCTCCTCATCCGGAAAAAGCTCCGGATTTCGCTCATACAGTGCTTCATATGGTGTATTCGGCTCAACTATCAATCCGTAAGCCGAGATGTGCTCCGGCTTAAGCTGAATAATACGTCTCAAAGTCTCAGCATAGCTCTCAGCCGTCTGCGTCGGAAACGCCATCATGAGGTCTACGTTGATGTTCTCAAAGCCGGCCTCTCGAGCACACTCGTAAGAGTTCAAGAATTCTTGATAGCTATGAATTCTGCCGAGCTGCTTTAGTTCCGTGTCATGGGCAGATTGAAGACCCAAGCTCAGACGATTGATTCCGCAATCACGATATTCTCTTAGCTTCTCCATCGTCAACGTGCCCGGATTGGCTTCAATCGTAATCTCACACGCTTCCGAAAGCAAATAATGCTTGCGAATCGCTTCAAACAGCTTCCGATAAAATCCCACCGGCATAAGACTCGGCGTGCCGCCGCCTATGAAAATGCTCACAAGCTCTCCACTCACGTCTTCGGCCGAATCGGACAAGTCTCTACACAGTGCGTCCAGATACTTCATCCAACTGTCTTCACAGCTTGAAAAGGACGTAAAATCGCAGTACAAGCATTTTTGCTTACAAAACGGAATGTGAATGTACAATTCAAAGGTTGAATTATTCATCATCCAGCTTCAAAACGCTCATAAACGCCTTCTGCGGTATCTCAACGTTACCTACCTGGCGCATGCGCTTCTTTCCTTCCTTCTGCTTTTCAAGAAGCTTCTTCTTACGAGTAATATCACCGCCGTAGCATTTTGCCAAAACGTCCTTACGCATAGCGCGAACAGTCTCACGAGCGATAATCTTACTGCCGACAGCAGCCTGAATCGGAATCTCGAACAGCTGTCTCGGAATCTCCTCCTTCAGCTTCTCGCACATCTTGCGACCACGTTCGTAAGCGGTTTCCTCATGAACAATAAAGGAAAGCGCGTCAACCTCTTCTTTGTTGATCAAAATATCAAGCTTCACAAGCTTCGAAGGCACATACCCCTTGAGGTCATAATCAAAAGACGCATAGCCCTTCGTACGCGACTTCAAAGCATCGAAAAAGTCGTAAATAATCTCATTGAGCGGCAAATCGTACTTCAAAAGCGCACGAGTCTGCTCCAAATAATCCATACCGAGGTAAATGCCTCGTCTCTCCTGGCAGAGCTTCATAATCGAACCGACGTATTCGGTCGTAACCATAATCTCCGCACTTACCATCGGCTCTTCCATATGCTCGATTTCAGATGGATCCGGAAGGTTCGCGGGATTTGAAATGTCAAGCACCGTTCCGTCGGTCTTATATACTTTATAGATAACACTCGGTGCGGTCGTTACCAAGTCGAGATTATACTCGCGCTCCAAGCGCTCCTGAATGATTTCGAGGTGAAGCAATCCGAGGAAGCCGCAACGGAAACCAAAGCCGAGCGCAATCGATGTCTCAGGCTCGAACTGAAGTGCGGCATCATTTAGCTGAAGCTTCTCAAGTGCGTCGCGAAGATCGGGGTACTTGGCGCCATCTGCCGGATACATACCGCAGTATACCATCGGATTTACCTTCTTATAGCCGGGAAGGGGCTCTGCAGCCGGTCTAAGTGCATCGGTTACCGTATCGCCGACACGAGTCTCCTTTACATTCTTAAGACTCGCGGTAATGTAACCAACCATTCCGGCCGACAAGCTATCGCAGGGGATGAATTTGCCCGGGCCGAACGTGCCGATTTCAACAACATCCGCCGTTGCACCGGTAGCCATCATCTTAATCTTAGAATCGGTCGTGATCGTACCTTCCATGACACGACAAAAGATAATAACACCCTTATAAGAATCGTATACAGAGTCAAAAATCAGTGCCTTCAGTGGCTCGTCCTCATCACCGGTCGGGGAAGGAATCTTCTCTACAATCTGCTCGAGTACATCTTCGATATTGAGACCCATCTTCGCCGAAATAAGCGGCGCATCGGATGCCTCCAAACCGATAATGTCCTCTATCTCATGAATGACACGGTCCGGCTCAGCGCTCGGAAGGTCGATTTTATTGATAACGGGCATAATCTCAAGGTCGTGGTCGAGTGCAAGGTATACATTCGCCAACGTCTGCGCCTCAATACCCTGAGCCGCATCCACGACAAGAATCGCGCCTTCACAGGCTGCAAGGCTTCTGGAAACCTCGTAATTAAAGTCAACGTGGCCGGGAGTATCAATCAAGTTGAAAATGTACTCCTGTCCGTCCTTTGCCTGATATACGGTACGAACCGTCTGTGCCTTAATCGTGATACCACGCTCGCGCTCGAGGTCCATATTGTCCAATACCTGCGCCTGCATCTCACGACTCGTCAGCAAGCCTGTCTTTTCTATAATACGGTCAGCCAATGTGGATTTGCCATGATCGATATGTGCAATAATACAAAAGTTTCTGATTTTACTTTGATCCGTCTTTGCCATCTGTTTCATTCCTTTGCTAAATATACAATCGAAAAAAGTATAGCATAGGCGTACAGGATTGACAAGTTGCTTTTACGATTCCCCATTAAGAGTTTCAATCAACAGTGCGGAAAACGGCTTCATGGCCGCCTTTGCCTCCTCCACGGTGTTCTGCTCAGTCCCTACCTCGGCCAGCAATGCCCTTTCGACTAGGTGCATATTGTACCGATACCCCTTTAGGTAGATACGCTTCATAAAATTCGGATATCGCTCATCCCCCAATTGCTTGAGCTGTAAGCTGAATGCGAGATTCCCCGGCAGATTCTCGTTCGGCAAATAGGAAATCGGACCATTTGCATTCCTAGACAAGCCATTAAATAGCATCACCTGCGCGGTTGTCTTTCCTCCCACCTGTGCCACCCGCTTTGCACCACTGTCTCTATGAACATCAATAATGACTTCAATGCTCGGATATTTCTTCAGATTCTCCTCTAGTCCCACAAGTGCATTGTTATAGGATACATCGCGATTTACCACTCCGTCTTCTACGTCGTAACGCGTCTTGTCGTGAATGACGTTGTAACCGGCGTCTCTTAGATGCTCTGCCAGCACCTCACCGACCCCTACGACCGTATCCTCCCACGCACCTTCTCTACTGTCGCTATACGTTTCAGATGCGTGTGTGTGAAAGATAAGAATCTGAGGATCATCGCTCATTTCGACCGAAAGGTCTTTCGCCAGCAGCTCCTCCGATGTCACAATGCCCTCGGGAAAACTCGTTGTAGCATCTACAATAAAATACTGATTTCGCAGCTCGGCAAATGCCGGCACCGTCTCCGGAAGATCTCTGAATTTGCTTTCGTTATTTTGGGTGCTTTCAATGACAGTATAGTTGTCCACCCCATATTCGATTTGCAGCTCGGGCGAACCGGGCAGCTCATTTGCTTCGGTATAAAAGCTTATATTATCAAACAGGAAATTTACTTGTGGCATAGGCGACGAAGTTCGTCTCAGATATTCGGACATGGTGTGAAAGGCAAATGCTCTACTGCTTACGACCCCTAACAAGCGCTCGCTACTGCCGAACACTATCGCAACTATCAAAAAAGCAATCAGCACTCGCCCTACATTTTTTCCTCGATTAATTCGTAGCAAAGCTCGATAGCGCGCGAAATGATACGACTTAAGCATTGAATCTCCTCATCAACATTTTTCGTTGTCACATAAAGCTCATGGTATCGCTGCGGGTATTCCTCTACTTCCGGCGCTCGCATTGCGGTAGCCGCCTCCTCGGAATTCGCCGAGATTTCCCTTAGGATGTCCGTCACAATCGTGACTGTACTGACAACCGTCGGCACTCCGATTGCAATGCATGGTATCCCAAGTGTTTCTTGATTTAACGACATTCTATGATTCCCAAGACCCGAACCGGGCGTAATGCCGGTATCGCAGATTTGAATCGTCGTGTTCACTCTCGTGATACTTCTGGCAGCCAGTGCATCGATTGCAATGACAAGCTCGGGCTTCGTTTCGTGTATTACGCCACGTATAATCTCCAGTGACTCCATTCCCGTCTGCGCCATAACACCCGGTGCAATCGCACTAATACTATATTTGTCCTTTTCTTTGTTTATGACATGAAAATGCCGATTCACAATCGTCTCTTGAACACAATTCGGTCCAAGCGAATCGGATGTAATCTCTCGATTGCCGATGCCGACAAGCAGCACTTTCTTTCGGTCCCATACTTCCAAACGCTTCAGACATTCGGCAACACTCTCCGCAAGCGTCGGGTGAAAGCTTGTTTCAAAACGGTGTACGTTCGGAATTTCCAGTGTAATATACGTACCGATACCTCTCCCGATCCGTTTCTCTGCCTCGGGTGTTAGCACACGCACTGTCGTAATCTTTACCTCACCGTCGTAATCCACGTCTTCCTCTACAACAATTCCCTCCATAGCCTCCGAACGTTCTGTAGCCATCTCCATCCGTTCGAGCGCCAGATCTGTATAAATGTTTTGCTCCATGTTTCCCTATTACCTCTTATGATATTGTTAGCGACGCACTTTCAGCACCTCTTCACGCGGATACGCCCGTACATTTTCCTGCGCATTACGCGATTCTTTCTCATTATGTACAGACCGAATCGAATTCTTGCATACTCGACGAATTTCATATAAAATAACTTATGCGTATTTGCAAAAACTTTTTTAAAAAAATCGTTGACAAATCATGTTCTATCCTCTATTATGGATTCATATGTGTGTACAAAGCGTCCGTGTCCGGATTTGTACATGCAATCATGCGTGAATGAAAAATCTATTTTCAGGAGGTGTGTTAAATGGCTAATATCAAATCTGCAAAGAAGAGAATTCTTGTAATCGAGACTAAGACATTAAGAAATAAGATCATCAAGTCTAAGGTTAAGACCATGATTAAGAAGGTTGAAGCTGCTGTGGCTGCCGGCGATAAGACCTTGGCTACTTCTTGCTTGAAGGACGCTATCGTTGCAATCGACAAGGCTGCTGCGAAGGGCATCTACCACAAGAACAATGCTGCAAGAAAAGTTTCCAGACTTACTATCGCAGTAAACAAGATGGCATAACATTTAGAATCAAAGAGGTCATTGCACTCGGCTTAACCCACCGCTTGCAATGACCTTTTTTAGTTTCTCTATTCTCAAATCGAATTGTCTACTTCTATCCACACATCATTTGATATAATTGAAATACAGATAGAGCGTGCCGTATATAATCGGCTGATGAAGCAGGTATATGATCAGCGTGTGTCGTCCAACAAAGGACAACGCGGGAATCGGATTGCTACAGAAAAGCTTAGGAACTCTTCTCTCTTTAAAATATCTTCCCACAAAGGCGCCGAACAAAAACAAAAAGAACCACGGAAGCATCGGATAATAATCTCCGGAGCTATGACCGGTTCGAAAACCGAGTGCATACAGCAAAAAGCTTCGCGGCACCGCCGGACTGTTCTCGTATACCGACTGCGTCAGTACATAGACAAAGAGACTGGCAAATGCTCCGAGGAGCGTCGGCACGTGGCGCAAAAGCTTATGAAGCAATGCGTACAACAACATGCTACAGCCGAAGAAATGCAATACACCGAAGATGATTCTCTCCTCAGGAAGCGCAATCGCCGTCACAATCGTAACCAGAATCGCAGCCGCGAGTGTCTCAATGCCTCTTTTAAAGTTGCTTCGCGTCAGATTGCACGATATACCGGCAAGCACAACGAGCACGCTTACAAAGCCGACACGAAAGGTCTCCATCCCATCCGAACGAAAGAACGCATATTCCCCGCCGAACAATTCACTTAAATTATATAGCGTGTGGTACAACACTACGAGGATGATACAGATTCCTCGTAGCATGTCCAGCAAATGAAAACGCTCTTTGTTCATGATATTCTATCAATCCTTACATCTTTTGAATACGATTGCGGAACGAGCAGGCAAATAGCACTGGAAGCCGATACGTCCGTCCGGCTGCTTCGTGGCCTTATAGCGATAGCTACTATCTATGCGAGTATATCCGCCAAATGCTCCGTCGTCACTCGACAAAATGACCTCATAGTCGCCTTCCTTCGGTACCGGTATGAAATAGCCCTCAAACGAACGATTCGGATGGAAGTTAAACGCAAATTCCACAGTGCCGCGGTTATAGATAATCACCTTATCGTCGTTATGAATCCAGCGACTCTCAACCGGCTTCGTGAGCAGACGCTCTCTTCTGAGCATGCCGATCATCGCCTTATCGAACTCTCTGAGCTGTCCATAGCGCAACAAGTCGTTGTCCGCAAGACTCCACTGTCTTCTACAGTAATGATAGCTCCAGCCGTTGCCCTCACGCGGGAAATCAATCCATTCCGGATGACCGAACTCATTGCCCATGAAATTCAAGTAGCCCTCTCCCGCCAAGGTAGCGGTAACGAGACGAATCATCTTGTGAAGCGCAATGCCTCGGTCAATCAACATGCTATTGCTGTCTTTGTTCATCGAAGTATACATCTCCGCATCGCAAAGACGGAACATAATCGTCTTATCTCCTACGAGTGCCTGATCGTGCGACTCCGCATAACCGATGTTCTTTTCCTTCGGACGACGTCCGGTCAGCTCGTACCAAATGCGGAACATATCCCAATGCTCATCCGCATTTTCCTTAATCATCTTAATCCACAAGTCCGGAACGCCCATCGAAAGGCGGAAGTCAAAGCCGATACCGCCATCGCAAATCGGAATGCACATACCGGGCATACCCGACATATCCTCTGCAACGGTAATCGCCTTCGGGTTCACCTCGTGAATCAGCTCATTTGCCAACTGAAGGTACGTCACCGCGTCCACATCGGTGTTCATCGAAAAGTACATATCGTAATTGCTAAATGCACTGCCGAGTCCATGATCCTGGTACAGCATCGACGTTACGCCATCGAAACGGAAGCCGTCAAAATGGAACACATTCATCCAATACTTAAGGTTCGACAAAAGGTAATGCAGCACCTCGTTCTTGCCGTAATTGAACAGCTTCGTATCCCAAGCACTGTGATGACCCTTCGGTCCCTCGTGGAAGTACTGATATTCGGTTCCGTCGAACTGATTCAAGCCCTCGTTCGTATTCTTAACGGCATGCGAATGTACGACATCCAAAAGCACCGCGATGCCCATCTTGTGAGCACGATTAATCAATGCCTTCAAATCGGATGCCATTCCGTATCTCGAGGATGCGGCAAAGAAATTGGAGACTTGGTAACCGAACGAGCCATAATACGGGTGCTCCATAATCGCCATAATCTGAATGGTGTTGTAGCCAAGCGATTTGATTCGAGGCAGGATGTTGTCGGCAAATGCCTTGTAGCTGCCAACCTCATAGCTCTCCTGTGCCATACCGACATGGCACTCGTAAATATACGGCGTAACCGCCGGCTTAAAGCCGTTATCGGTCCACTGAAAATCGTCAAACAATACATCGTCTACTTCGGCGCACCAAAGGTACGTGTCACGTGCCTGCACCACTCTCGTCGCATAAGACGGAATACGGCGAAGCGTCTGACCTTTGTGAATGACAATCGCCTGTACCTTCTGACCGACACGCAACGCATCGCGTCCTTCAAGCTCGATCTCAAACACACCGCCATCGAGCTTCTTCATCGGGCAAGCATACACATCCCATCCATTGAAATCACCGGTGAAAAACATCTTCTCTGCCGCAGGTGCCCACTCACGATACACCCAACCGGTTTCCGTCGGATGAATGCCGAAGTACTCATAGCCATTCGCAAAATCGACAAGACTACCGTCACTACCGATCAACTGCTCACGCTTGTTCTTATAGTTATTCATGCGAAGATCAATATCATTTTCATAAGGCTTCAAATAAGGGTCATAATCGAAAATTTTGTAGCTCATAGAGTCCTCCTCAGAAATCCGTATGATTAAAATCAGAACGTCAAATGCACTAAAACGGTCCCAGAAAACAAGTGCC